>JAOTYQ010000857.1 GCA_029861725.1 Acidimicrobiia bacterium
GAGTTTTTCCTGGTCACGGAGTCGCGCTTGAGACGCGTTTCCCCTACATTTCGGCGTTTTCCCTGCTCAGCGGCCTGTGGGGCTCCGGCATCTCCCACCGTCGCGCCGACTGTCGGCAGATTCGAACCACCAGCACACCTGAAAGGCGCTGGAAAAGTGGGCCGAGCAGCTGTTTGCCCTGTTCAGCGGGTTGTCGCCCGCATGCATCGCAAGTATCGCACGGATTAGAGGGGAGTTGGTGGATTGTGTCGCCCCTACGTTTTTGCGCCGAAACGCTGGGATTTCTGCAAAACACCTGGTCAGCGGCTCGACCCAAGCTAGGTCGTGGCCTGACCCGCCAAATTCGGGACAGAACTCGTCACGCGCGTTCGGTGGGGCATTGTGTAGTGGGCCAGAAGTGACGTACCAGCGCGGCCTCGATGTGTTTGTTTTGAGGGGGTGGTGCGAGCACGATCGGTCGTCGTTGCTGGGATGCTCTGGTCGGGTGCAGCAGCGCTCAAGGGGTTGAAGGTGGCGGTGGTTCGTCAGCCTCGTCAGCAGGAACACTTGTTGGGCGCAGGAGGTGGAGCTGGTGGCGTCCTCGAAACCGACACGAACATCGAGATCACGATCCTGATGGAGCTCGACAAGGGTGAAGTCGACTGCCAAGGCAATCCATGGCATCCGATTGCGGTCGAGCTGACGGCGGCCCTGGGACAGCGCAGGGTGTTCGATGCGACCTCTCAACACCAATCGAACGATTCTGGCCACCTATGCACAGCGACTTCACCGACGGCTGAACATCTGTCGCCGAGGGCGAGCAGGCACGAGCGGAGATTTCGGCCGGCTCGCAGGGTACACGGCGGCCTAGCTTCGCTTGGTCTCTAGCTTCGCTTGGTGGGTATGAAGTTCACGATTGTGTCAAGTTCAGGCTGCGGCGAGTTGTTGGGTGATGTAGGTGTCGAGTTCGTTGTTGTAGTGGCGGTGGGCGATGGCGAGGGGATGCTTGGTGGTGAGTTCGTTGGGGAGTTCGGGGTCAAGCCAGGCAGCACATCCGGCCAGGGCTCGTTGGTAGGTCCGGCAGAACAGGCTGGCGATGATGCGCCCGTGGGGGGTGGGGTGGTAGCGGTTGGTTCCCTCGATTCGTTTGATCAGGTTTTTGCGTTTGAGTCGTCGGAGGTCGTAGGTCGCTTGGCGTGAGTTGTAGGGCTAAACAAGTACCGCCATAGAAACGACGTCAGCATTTGCGGGCCGAGGCGGTGACAGATCCGATCCAGCGCATCGGGGTCATCGCAGGCAGCGAACCCGTTGCTATCGGCCATGGCCGTATAGCCGATCCCGGCTCGGTCACATTGGCGTTTGGCCCATTCGTGACCGTTGACCCAGATCCAGATCCCGAATGGGGCATAGGCGTTGGTCTTGATAAACCCAGGACCCCAGTCCGGGTCCCAGACATAGAAGTAGTAGTGGTTCACAAACGTCGACTGGCGGGACCACTCCATATGCGGGTGGGGCAGATCCTTCTGGCCCTTCGCCACCCAGGACCTCCAGGCCGACGACTTCTCTTGAGCGACACCGATCATCACCACCTGTGCTCGGTCAGGGTCACGATCACGGGCCTGGTCAAGGAAGGGGCGAGCGATGGACTCCTTGCGGTCGCCCCGCTTGAAGCGGACCACCGGGATCTCATGGTCGATGGCGAACCGGTCGATCCCCGCCACATACCGCCGGCCGATCTGGCCGAACGCTGCCGACGACGGGATCCGATACCCCTTATCCACGAGGAACCGGCAGACCTGCCCGGCCGATTGCAGCTTCGGGACATAGCCCTGCACGAAAATCCGATCGACCGAACGGACCCGCAACGCCTGCCGATCCCGCAGTAGCGTGGCATAGTCGGACATCTCACACCTCCAGGCTTTGAACACCAGGAACGTTAGATGCCACCGACAAGAGGCGCCCCCACCAGGGGGCGCCTCAGCGCGCAGCGCTGAAACTCGGACGTACGAGACCGCTCGCTAGAACTAGCCGGTCTCTGTGAGCAGCCGTGTGAGCAATTGCCGACGACTTCGAGCGAACACCTCCGGACTTCGCCAACCTGAAGTCCCAGCTCAGGCGGACCTGGTACACGCCCACGAACACCCTTCCCGTCGCTGATAAGGGTGAGGTCCCAAGTTCAACTCTTGGTAGCCCCACACCACGAAGCCCCTGGTCAGAGTACCGGGGCTTTCGAGATTCCCGAGACCGGGCCGCTACCGGGGGCCCCAGGATCGCACATGTTC
>JAOTYQ010000229.1 GCA_029861725.1 Acidimicrobiia bacterium
ACGTAGAATCCGACAGTGCGTAGGTTCGGCTTCGTCCTCATCGTCCTCCTCCTCGTCGGCGGCGCCGCCTCCCCCACCACCGCTCAGCCGGCCGATCTCGAGACGATCGCCGAGGAGCTGGCCGCTACCGGCCGCTACCTCGAGTTCTCTTCCACCGCCGAACTCGACCGAGCTATCGACGAGGCGAACGCCCGCGGCATCGCGTTCGCCTGGATCGACAGCGACGCTGACGCCGAGGTCGTTGCCAGGGAGCTATCGGACCGTCTCGGATCGTCGTCGTACCGGACCGTCCTGGTCCTGACCAATGCCTTCGTCGGGGCGTGGTCGCCAACGGTGGCCGATGCCTCGATCGAAGCCGCGCTCGACGTTGGCGGTCCCGACTTCGCCGCCGGTGCGGTGGCCGATGGGCTCGAAGGGTTCACGAGCGGGCTCGCGAGCCCGACGACCGCCACGACCGGGGCACCCGGGTCGTCGGCGGGCGAGTCGTCGGGCGGTGGCGGCTTCGGATTGGGCTCGATAGTGCTCCTCGCCCTGATCGGGGGCGGAGGCTTCCTGTTGTTCCGTAGCGTCAGGAAGCGCAGCAAGGCGAAGAAGCAGGCGGCGATCGACCTGGAAGAGGATCGGGCGGAGATCAAGGAACAGCTGCGCGACAACGCCGACCACGTGTTGGAGCTCGGCGACCGGGTGATCAACTCCGGCAAGCCCGACCTGATCGCCACCTACGAGGAGGCGAGCGCGGCTTACCAGGACGTCAGCCAGTCGATCGACGCCGCCGCCACGACCGAGGAGGTCGACCGACTCGACGACAAGATCGACCGGGCCGAGTGGCAGTTCGAATCGATCGAGGCCGAGCTGGAGGGCCGCCCCGCGCCACCCTCGCCCGAGGAGATCGAAGCTCGGGCTGGGGCAAAGGCCCGCCAGGGGTCGCCGTCGGCGTTCCCCGCTCCACCAGTTCCCGCGAACGACCGCGATCGGCCGGCGCTCGGGCCGGACGAGTCGATCATCGACGCGCCCCGTCGGGGCGGCGGCCAGCCCCGGTACCAGCCCGCTCCTCGCCTGCCGAGTCCGGGGCGACGCCGCGGCGGGTTCGGCGGTGGCCTCGGCGGAGTGCTCGGGAGCATCTTGGGCGGCGTCGTGCTCGGAGGCCGTGGCCTCGGCGGCACGGCCGGATCACGGCGGACCCAGCGGCGCCACGCCGGCCGCCGAGGCGGGCCGCCCGGCGGTGGAAGCCTCGGCGGCGGGGTGCTCCGTCGGGGTGGGAGCAGGCGTGTCTCGACCTCACGAACCCGGGGCGGAGGCGGGCGGCGACCGACTGGTCGTAGCGGAGGGGGTGGTCGCCGTCGACTCTGAGAACGGCCGAATCGGTCGACCATCCCCGCCACCGTCACAACCTTCGATAATGATCGATCTCATGGCCGAGACGCCGAGCCATCTGTCGCCCTCGTCGGCTGCGGCCTTCGACCAGTGCCCGCGCCGGTGGCGGTTCAAGTACATCGATCGCCAGCCCGAGCCATCGCACCAGGCGGCCCTGGTCGGGTCGTTCGCCCACCGAGTGCTCGAGTTCCTCTGCGGCCTGCCGGCTCGACATCGCACGACCGAACAGGCCAAGGCTCTGGCGAAGGAGCTGTGGACCGACTTCGCCGACGATCCCGATTACCAAGCACTCGAGCTCGGCGAGGCCGAGGCCCGAGCGTTCCGGTGGCAGGCGTGGCTGTCGATCATGGGGCTGTGGGATCTGGAGGATCCGGCTCGGGTCGACGTCGTGTCGACCGAGCAGAAGGTCACGGTCGAGCTGGGCGGTGTGCCCTTCGTCGGCGTCATCGACCGGGTCGACCGCTGCGCCGACCGGTTGGTCGTCAGCGACTACAAGTCGGGCACGTTGCCCGGGGTTCGCTGGCGCTCCGACAAGATCCAGCAGGTCATGCTGTATGCGGCCGCCCTCGCCCGGACCGCCGACGAGCAACCCGAGCGGGCACGCCTGCTGTATCTCGGTCAGCGCATCCTCGACGTCGCGGTCACCGATCGGCGGATCGAGGAGGCAGAAGGCCAGCTGTCGGAGACGTGGACGGCCGTGTCGGATGCCTGCTCCACCGACGGGTTCGAGGCCAAGCCCTCGGTTCTGTGCGGCTGGTGCCCGTTCGTCTCCCAGTGCCCTGAGGGCACGGCCGAGCTGGCCCGGCGTTCCACCGAGGGCACCCTCCCGGCTCACGCTCCGGCCGCCGCTCTCGTCGCCTGAGGGTGAAAACTACCCGGCGCGAGCCGGTTCGGTGTCCGAGCGCTCTATCGTTCGGTCGTCCCGATCGCGGTGCGGGCGCGACCACAGGATGAACCAGAAACCCCTAAAGGATCTCGCCGAACTGCCGACTACACCATGCAAGCCGCATGTTTTGCTGCGGCGCACGGTTGCCGCCAGTAACGGCGACCTCCCTGCCCCAAACATCAACGGAGATGTGGAATGGCACTCGCAGAGCACCAGCGCACCATGGACGTGGCCGACGCCGGCTGGTATCCAGACCCGGATCAGGAGCACCAGCTCCGCTACTTCGACGGCACCGCCTGGACCGCCCACGTCACCCACAACGGGCCGTCGCCGTGCAACGGTTGCTGCGACCCCCTGACCGACTGATCACCGGCCTCGACGACCGCTGAGCCCGGAACCCGCTCCGGGTGCGGGCTCACCAGGAACTCCTCACCAGGAGATCACTGCCAGCAGCTCGGCGAAGAGCGCTTCGGGGTCGAGGTCGAGACCGCGGCGATCGAACCATCGGCACACGTTCGTGACGTCCCGATGGAGGAAGTCGAGGCCCCGCGGGTTGGCCGCGAGGTCGACCGCTTGCGGAAAGTCGATGAACCAGAGCCGGTCCTCCCACCACAGTAGGTTGTAGGCGGAGAGGTCGCCGTGGGCCCAACCGGCGGCGGTGATGGCCCGCAGCCCGTCGATCAGCTGGTCGGCCGCCGCCGCCAGGTCGCGTCCGTGTAGCCGGGCTCGGGCCAGCTGCGGTGCGGCCACCTCCCGGTGGCCGACGTACTCCAACAGGAACCGGTCGTCATCGAACGACACCGGGTACGGCACCGTGACCCCGGCCCGCCACAGCTTCGCCATCACGTCGTGCTCGTGACTCGTCCAGCGGTCCTGCAGGAGCCGCTTCCCGTGGGTCGTCATCTGCTCGACCGCCCGGCGATCCCGTGACTTGCGGAACTGACGCCCCTCCCGGTACTGGACGTCGTGGCGGAAGGCGGAGGCCTTCTGCATGCCCAGCGCTTCGAGTTGGCCCTTCCTGGTGACCGAGCGCGGCAGGTACCACTTGCGGACGAGAAGGCAGGAGCGACCAAGCTCGCCACCGCCGGTACGTTCGATGAGATCGATTTGCGCTTCCTTCCCGCTGCGGAGCACACCGAGATCGGTGTCGACGAACGGTTCGTCGACGAGCCAGGACGGCTTCGTTGTTTCGGACACGTTGGATCCTCCGGGCCGGAGGGCGCGGTCGGGCGCGCCTCGCTCCGACGGTTCAGGCGTTCGCGATGTCCGGTCGGTGCGCCCTGGCTCGGTAGTAGAGGCCGAGCGGTGGTCGGGTGCTAGCCCCTTCGGGAGGCGCGACCGGGGTTCAAGACGTCAGCAACTACCGTCATGGCACGAACCTCCTGCCTCGGGTCGTTGAGACCCTACCGCAGCCCGATCACTGCGTGCCCTGTTTTTCCGCCGACCGCGACCCGGCTGCATCGAGATGCGACCGGATCCGAGCGCGAGCGTCGGCCGTGTCGGCTACCGCTCGCTCCTCGACCCCCTCGGGGCCGATGAATACGAAGCGGCACTCGATGACAGGGCGCCCGGTCAGCTGCTCGAGCGCGATCGCATAGGCCGCGGCCTGCACGCGATAGCGATCGAGCTTGTCGGCGATGTCGGCGTCGCTGGTCACGAGATCGGTCTTGTAGTCGACCACCAGCAGACCCTCCGGTGTATCGATGCACAGGTCGACATAGCCCTCCAGGAGGGCGTCGCCCACCGGGACGGCAACGTACAGCTCGCGCCAGTGCCGGTGTCGTCTCGCCAGCTCGACCGCCGGAGCGGTGAGCGCGATCTTGACATACCGGGACACCTCGTCGGCGTGATCGCCGATGCCTTCGCGCTCCGCGTGGAAGGCGGCAAGGGCGTCGACCGCGACCGGATCGTGCAGGTCGATCACCTCGAGCACGGCGTGGACCGCCAACCCGAGCGAGGTGGCTGCTGCACCCCGCGGGCGTGCCGCGTCGTCATGGACGGCCGTCGCCATCATCGGGCGGCACCCGTCGACTACCAGCTCCTCGGTCGTCGGTCGCTCACCGGTCGGACGGTCGCCGCCGATGACCTCCTCCCGCAGCTCCTCGGCCAGGCCGGTTGCCGAGTGAGCCCGGAAGGCGGCGCTGCGGCCGAGCAGCCGGTCCTGCTCCTCCTGCCACTGCCGTGCGAGGTCGCCGTGGTCTCCACCGGCCAACCGGAGCTGGGTCGGCGGCTCGACCCGGTAGCGCTCATCACCCCGCCGGGTGAATGCGCTCCAGCGATCGGGACAGCCCTGAAGGCCTTCCCAGGCTCGCAGCCCGCTGCTCGTCATGCCCTCCTTGTGGTGGGCGCTGACGACGAGGAGATCGCGGGCTCTGGTGGCGGCCACGTACTGGAGACGGACGCGCTCGTGGCGGTCGAGGACCTCCTCGACCGAGGCGTGGATGTCGAACGACTGCGTGGCCTTGCCTTTGGCCAGCTTGACCTCGGGTGCGGTCCCCCGGGGGAACAGCACCTGGGCGCCGGCGGTCCGGCTCATCTCGCGAGTCGGCGCGCCGGCCAGCACGACCATGGGGAACTCGAGGCCCTTCGAACCGTGGATCGTCAGGACCCGGACGGCGTCGTCATCGGGCTCGGCCGGGATCGGCTCGGTGATCCTGGCCAGGTCGCTCGACTGGATGTCGACCCAGGCGACGAAATCGCTCAGGTCGCCACCCTTCGTCACGACGAACTCGCGGGCCTGTTCGGCCAGGAACCGGTACCGACGCCATCGATCGCGCGGCCGGGGCTCGGCCAGGGCCGCCTCCCTGAGCCGGCGCTCCCGCACGATCTGCTCGATCAGAGCCGACGGATCAGCCCACCATCGGTCGCGGTGCCACCGCCACAGCACGGCGAAGGCAGCGGCCACCGGGTGCTCGGGCTCTGCTTCCCGATCATGGTCACCCGGAGCGTTGTCTGCCGGACTTCGGCGCTCGTCGGCCTCGGCGTAGTTCCACGACCGGCCGGCCAAATGCCAGGACAGCAGGTCGTCGTCGCCGACGGCGAAGAGGCCTGATCGGAGGGCGGCGACCACGTCGACCGAGCTGGCCGGGTCGACGACGGCCCGAACGCCGGCCAGGACGTCCCGCACCTCCTGGGTTGCGTACACGAGCGAGCTGGTCTCGGGCCGAAACGGGATATTGGCCGCTCCGAAGGCCGCTTCCAGAGCCGGCAGCGAGAGCCGTGACGGAATCAGGACCGCGATGTCCTGGAGGCGGAGCGGGAGCCATCGGCCAGCGCGCTCGGTGCGCCACTCGTCCTCCATCGCTCGACAGATCACGGCGGCGACGTCGGTCGCCTCGATCTCCCGGATCTCGCCGACCGAAACCGAGCGATCGTGGGGACCGCCGATGGCCGACACCGGCACGTCGAGCTCGGGATCGCCGGCCCGCGTGCTGTCAAGCGCGACATAGGGCGGTTGGGCGCCGTAGTCGCCAGCGCCGATCGCCGAGCCGAAGAACTCGTTGACCCAGTCGACGATCCCGGGAACGGAGCGGAAGTTCGACGTGAGGCGCTCGGGCTCGCTGGCCAGCACCGCCTCGGTGTCGGCGTACACGCCGATATCGGCCCGGCGGAAACGGTAGATCGACTGCTTTGGGTCGCCGACGACCACCAACCGGCCGGGCTGGATCGTGGCCGCCAGCTCCTGCCAGGGGTGGTCAGCGACTTGTCCCTCTGCCGCGATCAGCACCGCCAGCTCGATCTGGATCGGGTCGGTGTCCTGGAACTCGTCAAGCAAGAGGTGGCCGTAGCGCTGGTGCACCTCCTCCCTGACCGCTGGGTTGGTGCGGAGCAGCTGCCGGGCGAGCACGAGGAGATCGTGGAAGGCAAGCTCACCTTCGGTCTGCCGGGCCCGGACCCGGCCCTCGACGAAGTCGGCCACCTTCGCCACGAACTGCTCGATCACCTCGGCCCGGTAGTGGTTCACCCGGTCCTCGACCGATGACCGGGTGGCTTCGACCTGCTTGCGGACCTCGTCGATGTCCATGCGGATCCAGTTGCCCTTGCGCCCACCGCGGCGCCCCGGCCACTTGAGCTGGTCGAGCCACTCGAGCTGGGTCAGGGCATCGAGCCGGCGACAGTCCTCGACGCGGGCGCTGAGGTCAAGCAACCCGGCGGCGAGGAGGTCGCCCTCGTCGAGACAGTGGTCGACCAGCTCGCCCAGCGCCTCGAGGTCGTCGAGCAGATCACCGACCTCGAGCGGTGAGAGCGGAGGCGGGTCGCGGTCGAGGAGATCGAGCAGGTCCCAGTTGTCGTCGAACCGGCGAGCGATGTCGGCGAACCGACGGAGCTCGACACCGAGAACGGCGGCCCGTTCCTGCACGTCGACCAGGTCGAGATCGTCGCCGACCTGACCGATGAAGTGACGCCAGCTCTCCTCGAAGTCGAGGAGTGAAGCGATCTCGTCGGCGACGGCGAACCCCGGTGGCAGGCCGGCCTCGACCGAGTGGTCGGCGAGCAAGCGGAGAGCGAAGCCGTGCAACGTCGTGAACGCCGCCGCCTCGACCTGGCCGGCGGCAGTCAGGAGCAGGCGGTCCTGCTGGGCCGCGCCCTCCCGCTCCAGCTCGTCACGAACCCGCGTGCGCAGCTCACGGGCCGCCGCCTCGGTGAAGGTGATGGCGGCGATCCGTCCCACCGGAGTGCCGGAGGCCACCATGTTCACGACCCGCGTCACCAGCGACGACGTCTTCCCGCTGCCGGCGCCAGCCTCGACGAAGAGGTTGCGGGACAAGGACGCGGTCACCACCTGCCGGGCCCGCGCATCAGGGAGCGGGGTTCGGGACCGGGTCATTGCTCGGTCGTTTCCTTTATGAGCACATCGACCACTGCGAGGGCCGGATCGTGGCGGACGGTCTCCCACTCCCGCTGCCGGTCGGTGGGACAGATCCGATCGAAGTCGCAGTACCGACAGTTGGCGAAGGTCAGGCGAGGCCATCCGACCGCTTCGCCCGGCACGCCGGGGAACAGGCCGACAGAGATGCCATCCAGCGCGGCGGCCACGGTGCGGTCGAGGGCGGACTCGAGGTTCTCTTCGAGCTCCATCGGCTTCAGCTCACCGAACCGGGTCAGCCAGTACAGGGCGGTCCGGGGCCCGTCGCGACCGAGCTTGTCGGCCACGACCCGAGCGTAGAGCGGGAGCTGGAGACGCCGACCACCATCCAGCGGGTCCTCGTCCATCCCGGAGAACGCCCGTCGGGAACCGCCCTTGTAGTCGATGACCAGCACGCCCCCGTCCTCGGTGGCATCGACCCGGTCGACCCGGCCCCGAAGCCGGACCGACCGTCCGTCGGGCAGGTCGACACTGCTCGGCTCGTCGTCGATCCCGAAGCCGATCTCCACCGTCAACGGCGACGATCGGCGCTCGGCCCGGAGCTGGTCGTCGGTGGCGAGGAAGAGCTCCATCTCGGCCGTCATCCGCCGCCGGAGGATCAGAGTACTCACCCGGCCGCCGGTGATGCCGCGAGCCTGAGCCCGCTCGATCTCGTCGGCGAGAACCTCGTGCAGGTGGGCACGACGCTCGGCTGGCCACGGCTCACCGGGCGGGGGCACGAGGTCGTCGACGAGCGACTCGCCGACGAATCGCTCGAGCACGGCGTGCATGAGGGTACCCCGGTCGATCGGGGTGATCTCGTCGATCCGCTCCGGTCGATCGTCGTCACCGACCCGGAGGACCCGGCCGAGCAAGTAGCTCCGGGGACAGCCGGCGTAGGCTTCCAGCGCGGTTGCCGACAGCAGGCGATCGGCGGCATCGAGCACCCCGGCCGGGACCTTCCCGACATGCCGGTTCAGTTCGGCCCGACCCCGGTTGCGGACTCGGTCGAGGTTGGCCGCCAGCACGGCGTCGGTCCGGGCCAGCTCGTGCGTGTGCACCGGATCCCCACGGTCGACGTGGGCGATCAGAGCTCGCAGGCCGAAGTCGTCGCTCGAAGCCGGGCGGCCGTGGTCGGCCAGGGCCCGGTGGTGGGACTCGAGCACCGTTCGCTCGTCGACCAGATGATCGAGCAGCCGGGGCCAGGTCCGGGATCGGATGCTGCGGAGGTCGCCCCGAGCGGTGATCGCCAGCGGTGGGCGGCGGGAGCCGGCGAAGACGCCGGCCACGGCTCGGACCTCGAGCTCCGTGACCGTCTCGGTGGGGCCGAGGAGCCCGTTC
>JAOTYQ010000858.1 GCA_029861725.1 Acidimicrobiia bacterium
CAGCCGACCTCGCTACCTGTATCGTGCCTGGTGGAGGTGTCTGAGCGCCTGGTGGGCTCCCCCGCCTTCAAAGCGGGTGTGCGGTGTGATCCATCGCAGGCGGGTTCGATTCCCGTCCACCTCCGCCAACCGGTCCCGAGATGTCCAATACCGTTCAGCAAGAGGCCTCTGACCAGGGACTACTGCCAGAGTCGTTCAGATCCGTTCGTGCTCGTTCACCGACTACAACTCTCAACCTAACTCCCAAGATGCGGTAGGCTGACCCGTGGACCAAGGACGCGGAGATGCTGCGAGCACCTTCGGGGGAAGCGTGTAGCCGACGCTACGACCGGTTCGTTCATGGTCGTCGGCCGAGCACCCAACGGTCAGCCCGAACCCTACTTCGACCGGACTCGGGCGGTATCGGTAGCGCGCTGGCGGAAGCCCGACGGAAGTGTCGGCCGACCTACCGGCAAGACCCGGCTGGCGGCCGTGGCCTCTCGGGTTCGGCACATCGCCGAAGCGGAGGAGTCAGGCCGCTGCGCGCCACTTGCTGAGAGGTTCACCACACAGTCCACGATTGCCGAGCTGTCACGGTGGTGGCTCGACAACATCGCCCGTCATCGCGTCCGGGTATGCGGTGTGGCCGTGCTGCGGTGACGGGAGCTGGTTACCCGGATACCGACGAGGATCTGCGGGCCAGTCGCATCACCACGCCCAAGTTGGGGGCCCACCCAACACCCCACACCTTGCCCGACAGGATCGGGCCCTCCGGGTTCCAGTAGGTCCGGCGGAGCCGCTCTGCTGTTGGCTTGCGGAAATCGTATGGGACGAAGTCGGCGACCTTGCCGTGCCAGGTCCGTTCCTCGGCTGGCTTGCGCAGTTCCTTGACGACGGCGATCACGGTGACGATCAGCAGGATCAGTCGCCAGGTGTCGTGAACTCCGGGCCGTCCTGACCTCCGCTGAGCGCTCCGCTCGTCCATACCATCAAAGGCTACCAATCGGCTGCGATGGACGGAGCTGCTTGAACAATTGCGTTGGGCGCAACACTGCGCCACCAACCAACTTTCGGCATGACAGGTTCCACGCTCGAGTTGGCTGGCCGGCTTGACTCGCCGTGGATCGATGGGCAGCGGGAAGCCGTGCCTTCAGGTGTCGTCGACGACCGGGGTGTCAGCTGCGTGGCGCTTCACTGAGTCGATCCCGTTCCGAGCCGACGCCTTGGACTCATTCGCTTCACCCACGGCGATGATCTGACCGTTGCTCGCCTTCAACCTGAACGGGAACTTGCGGACGAGCCGGGACAACGCCGCCCGATAACGTCCGCCGTCGGCCACCTGCAGGCACGCTGGTCCGGCACTACTGCGAGGCTCGGAAACGTCAGAGGTCTGCCGGGGGCGGGCGGCCCGGCGACGTAGCGTGGCGTGGTGGGTCGACAGGTGATCACCGATTCCAATCGGGCCGAGACGTGGCGGCTGCCCCTGTGCTGCTGGCCTGGTTCTCTACTGGCGGCGACCCTGACCAGCTGATGCGGGCCGCGTTCGAGCTGCACGTCCGGCACGACACCTTCCCTGGTGATGAGTTCATGCGTCTCGCCGTCGACGCCCTCGATGTGGCCCAGGTCAGCCAAGGCGACCCGATCGCCTACCAGACCCTCCTAGCCGATCACCTTCCCGAGGTTGAGTTCCGGGGCAAGGAGTACCGCAATCTCCGCTTCGCCGTGATGAGCGTGGCCAGCTTGCGGGGAGGGCTCGACTCCGACGCCTTGGACGAGGTCGGCTACTGGAACGACGACTCCTGGCGCTACACCCTCTGGGCCGCCATCGCCCTCGTGCGAGCCAGCGCCTCCAAGGCCAGTGTCTCTGTCTCCGATCTCGCTCGTCAGCTCGCTGAGCGCCGTCACCTAGACCTCGACAAGCTAGGCACCAGCGACTGATCCGACGCCCCAAGACTCAGCTCGCTTAGGCGACACGTTGTACGTGGCACGTTTCCAAGCAGCCGAGACACCCGGGTTCGATACCGGGACTGTTGTGGTCCTACCGCCACCTGCGAGCGCCGAGTCTGTCGCCGATCGAGTCCAGCTGCGCTCCGCCGTGCGGCGCATCCCTCCACGGCTGCAAGAGCCCGTCGTTCGCATAGCGAGGCACGATGTGTGTGTAGGCGGACCACGTCCTGCCAGCCTGCAGAGCGGTTGGCTTGGAACAGGACGGCTAGTCGAGTTCTTCGACCGCTGGGCCGATCTGATGACCTTCACCCTTGAACCTGTCGTTACAGA
>JAOTYQ010000859.1 GCA_029861725.1 Acidimicrobiia bacterium
GTCTACCTCGACGACGACTACGCTGCCCGCCGCGACGCCGCCGAGGAGTGGCCGCTCATGGCCGAGGTCGAGGACGACGAGCTGGCCGCCCTCCTGTACACCTCAGGCACGACCTCGCTCCCGAAGGGCGTCAAGCTCAACCATGGCGCGCTGAGTGGCTACGTCATGGGCGCCAACGACGCGGCCGACGGCGAGGATCACGGTCGGATGATCCTGGCTGCCCCGCTCTACCACGTCGCCGGTCTCACGTCGCTGCTGAACGCCCTCTACTCGGGTCGGGTTACGATCGTGATGAGCCAGTTCGAGGCCGACGCCTGGCTCGACACGGTGGCTCTTCACGGTGCCACCCACGCCTTCCTGGTCCCGACCATGCTGGCCAAGGTGCTCGAAACGCCGAAACTGGCCGACGCCGACCTGTCGAGCCTCGAAGCGCTGACCTACGGAGCGGCGCCGATGCCGCCGGCGGTGATCCGCCGAGCGATCGAGATGTTCCCCGACACCGTCGGGTTCTCCGGGGCGTACGGTCAAACCGAGACCACCTCGACGGTGGCGGTGCTCGGTCCCGACGACCACGTGCTCGACGACGACACGAAGCTCGCCCGGCTTCGCTCGGTCGGCCAGGTTCTCGACGACGTCGAGATCCGCATCGTCGATCCGTTGGGCAACGTGCTCGATGCCGGCGAGCCGGGCGAGGTCCAGCTGCGCACGTACCGCACCATGGATGGCTACTGGGGGGCGGAGGAGAAGACGCGGGTGACCGTCGACAACGAGGGTTGGGTCCATACCGGCGACCTCGGGTACCTCGACGACGACAACTACCTGTTCCTCAGCGGCCGGTCGGGCGACATGATCATCCGGGGCGGTGAGAACATCGCCCCCGAGGAAGTCGAGGCGGTGCTCTACGAGCACGAGGACGTCATCGATGCTGCTGTGGTCGGGTTGGCCGACGAGACCTGGGGCGAGCGGGTGGTCGCCGCGCTCGTCCTCCGGGAGGGCGGCTCCCTGGACGCGGTGCAAGCCCACATCACCCAGCACCTCGCCGGGTTCAAGCGGCCGGAGAACATCCATGTGACCACCGAGCTCCCCCGGACCTCGACCGGGAAGTTGCTCCGACGTCACCTCATTCCGGTGCTGGAGGAACTGGGACTCTGATGGCGAGCGACGCCGGCGTCGGCGTGTACGCCGGCGTGCGAGTCCTGGAGCTGGCCACCGGCCTGGCCGCCCCCTACGCCGCGATGTTCCTGGGCGACAACGGCGCCGATGTCGTCAAGGTCGAGAGCCCCGACGGCGACCCCTACCGGGCCGACCCGGGCTTCCAGACCGTCAACCGAAACAAGCGATCGGTCGTCGTCGACGACGACCGGCGGCAGCGACTGATCGAAGCGGCCGATGTGATCATCGTCGACCGGCCGGGACAGGCCGACCGGCTCCGGGCCGGCAACGCAACCGCGGTGATCGTGACCATGCCGGCTTGGGGTGAGCGGGGACCAAAGGTCGGCGACCCGTCGTCGGCTGCGATCTTGCATGCCGCCACCGGCATCGCCTGGAACCAGCAGTCCTATGCCGAGGTACCGGTCGACGTCGTCGTGCCGATCGCCCACTACGGCACCGGCATCCTCGGCGCGCTGGCCGCCGCCACCGGTCTCCTGGCCCGTCGGACGACCGGAGCGGTGGTGACCTACGAGGTGTCGGAGGTGGCGGGGGCGGCGGCCGTCCAGCTCGGCGATGCCCGGCCGGCCGGCGAGCCGGAGGTCAGGCCCGGTGATTCGACGTTGGGCTCGAAAGGTCGGGTCGCCTGCTACCGGCTCGTCGAGGCCGGAGACGGGCTCTGGTTCTTCCTCGCCTGCGGGACCGCTCGCTTCTACGCCCATATGCTCGACGTGATCGGTCGCCAGGACCTGCTCGACGACCCAGCGCTGGCCAATCCCCCTTGGGGACTGATGTTCGATCCCGCCATCGAGCGGCTCACCCCGATACTCGACGCCGCATTCGCCACTCGACCTCGGGCCGAGTGGCTCCGCCGGCTCCAGGAGGCGGACGTGCCGGCTCAGCCGGTACTGACCCGGGAGGAGTTCCTGGCGACGTCGATGGTGGCGGCGAACGACATGGACCTCGCGGTGCAGCACCCGGAGCTCGGCGCCATCCACATGATGGGCGTGCCGGTCACGGTCGAGTCGGCGCCGGGATCGGTTCGCGGCCCAGCGCCATTGCTCGGCGAGCACACGGGTGCCGTGCTGGCCGAGTGGGCTGCG
>JAOTYQ010000230.1 GCA_029861725.1 Acidimicrobiia bacterium
CGACCGCCGATTAGATCTCGACGCCAAGGATGCAGGCCACCGCTCGGAGATCGTCCTGGCGGATCGTCAGCACCCGGCCGTTGAAGTCCTGCCGTTGGACCTGGATCATCACGAGGTATCGACCGAGCATCTCCCCTTCGGGACGGGCCACGGCGTCGAGCTGGGTGAGGTCGAGGGTGACACCGGCTCGCCGACCGGTCCGGCCGGTGAGGTCGACCACGTCGCCCGACTCGGACGGGATGGCCGTAGACCGGGGCAGCAGCTGGTCGACCGGGACGCTGTAGTACCGAGCGAGGCGCTCGAGGCGGGGAACGGAGATCGCCCGCTCGCCCCGCTCGTAGGCCCCGAGCACCGACGCCTTGAACTCCTGGTTCGAATTGGCTTCGACGTCCTGGAGGGACAGCCGCTTCTGGCGACGGATGGCTCGGAGCCGCTCGCCGACACGGCGTCCGTACGGTGATGCCACGTCGCTCAGCTCTTCGTTTTCACCCATTCCCTAGCACTCCCCCACAAGTCGCTGCTGGGCAGCGATGCCCATCGGTGGCAACACCGTAGACGTCACTCAGCGCACGTTCAACCACGTGACGTGAACCTGGTGGGGGGTCATTGGGCGGGTGCGACCAGGCTTGCCCGTAGCCCGCAGGCCAGCGCGCCAGCGACGACCGCGGCCGTCTCGGCCCGGAGGACGTGCCCGGGAAGGGCCACGGTCGCGGCCTCATGTCGCTCCCCGTCGGTGAACCCACCTTCCGGCCCGACGATCACGATGCGATCGTCGACGCCGATCGGACGCCCACCCGGATCGGCCAGGACCGCTGCCGGTTCCCGACCCAGGACGTCACCCAGTGTGGTAGGAGGGTCGACGATCGGGAGAACCAGCCGCCGGGCCTGGAGGCACGCCTCCCGAGCGACCGTGACCATCTTGGCATGGGCCTTCGCTGCTCGGGCCTCGTCCCAGCGCACCACGGTCCGCTCGCTGACGATCGGCAGGAGCCGGTCGACCCCGAGCTCGGTCAGCTTCTGCACGAACCACTCCGCCCGCTGGCCCTTGACCGGGCTGAACGCGATCGTAACCGCCCACGGCGGCGGCGCGACCGACGCGATCGCGCCCGTCGGTTCCGGCCGGCGGGCGAACCGGGCCGGGCGCCACCGGCCCGCACCGTCACCGAGCGTCACCGGGTCGCCGGGCCCCACCCGCAAGACCCGCTCGAAGTGGTGCTGGTCGTCGTCGCTGAGGACTGGTCGAGCCAGATCGTCGACGAACACGAGCGGCCGGTCTCGCAGCTCGGTGAGCTCGTCCACGCTTACTCCACTAGTTGAACCGGGACCTGAACCGACCGAGGAGGCCCTCCTCGCCGGGATCCTTCACCTCTTCCTGTCGCTCCTTGGCGAGCTGGCGCAGCAGCTCCTCCTGCTCAGCGGTGAGGTTGGTCGGCGTGTCGACCACGAGGGTGAGCAGCAGGTCACCCCGGCCCCGGCCCCGGAGCCGTGTGACCCCGTGATCGCGGATTCGGTACCGCTTACCGGTCTGGGAGCCGGCCGGTACATCGACGGTGATGTCCCCGTCGATCGTGGTGAACTCCACGTCTGCCCCGAGCGAGGCCTGGGTGGCAGCGACGTGGATATCGGCGTAGAGATCGTCGCCGTCGCGAGCGAACACCGGGTGCTCCTCGACTTCGACCTGGACGTAGAGGTCGCCGGCGCCACCCCCGCGGGGACCGACGGCGCCCCGGCCGGTGAGCCGGAGGGTCGAGCCGTCACCGACCCCGGCCGGGATGTCGACGTTGTAGGTCTGCTCCTCGACCCGCCGGCCCTCGCCGGCACAGTCGTCGCACGGCGAGGCGATCTCGACCCCTTCGCCGGCACAGCGGGGACAGGTCGACGTGCTCACCATCTGCCCGAGGATCGATTGGCGAACCTGGCGGACCTGGCCGCTGCCGCCGCACTGCCCGCACCGAGCCACGTCCGAGCCGGGGCGGGCCCCGGTCGCCTGGCAGGTATCGCAGGGCACCGCCGTCCGAACGGTCACATCCTTCGCCACGCCGGCGACGGTCTCCTCGAGCGTGAGCCGGGCCACGGTCTCGAGGTCGACACCCCGCTTCGAGCCGGTCTCCGTTCGGCCGCCGGCGTTGAAGAACGCATCGAAGAGATCGCCCAGACCAGTAGCGGCGAACGGGTCGCCCATCCCGGGCCCTCCCGACGACCCGAAGCGGTCGTACCGGGCCCGCTTCTCGGGATCGCTGAGCACCTCGTAGGCCTCCGCCACCCGCTTGAAGCGAGCCTCGGCCTCGGGATCATCGGGGTTGGCATCGGGATGCAGCTCGCGGGCGAGCCGACGGTAGGCCCGCTTGATCTCGTCGGCCGAGGCCGAACGGGACACACCGAGCAGGTCGTAGAAATCATCCATCGACTCAGCCTTCGCTCAACCGGTTGCCCAACTGGTGGCTGACGGCGGCGACCGCCGACAGCGCTTGCTGATAGTTCATCCTCGTCGGGCCGAGCACCGCAATCGATCCGGCGTGCTCGCCGTCGATCTCGTAGGGCGAGACCACGAGACTGCACTCCGAGAGCGGCGCCATACCGGTCTCGGACCCGATCGCCACCGTGAGCCCCCGATCGATGACGTCGGCCAGCAGGCTGACGACGACCAGCTGCTGTTCCAGGATCGTGAGCACCCGGCCGACCGATTCGACCGCCTGGAAGGCATTGACCACCCTGGCCGTGCCGTCGACATATACCCGGCCTGTCTCACTGGTGGCGTCGGTGATCGCCGAGTAGGTCGCGGCGGCGATCATGTCGACCGCCTTGTTGCCCGACGGCTCCAACGAGCCCGGATGGGTGACGGGGTGACCCTCGAACGCTGCCCGCAGCTCGGCGTCGGCCTGGCTGAGCAGGTTGTCGTCGAGCTTCCGGTCGAACTCGACCGTCTGCTTGATGATCTGTCCGTTGGCGAGCACGATCACGGCCAGCGCGATTCGGTCGGCCAGCCCGACGAGTTGCACGGAGCGAACGTCGACCGCTTCCTCGGCATCATCGACGACGACGGCTGCATAGTCGGTGAGATCGGCGAGGAGACCGGCCGTGTCCCGCATGATGATCTCGATCTCGCCCTTCATCTGGCCGAAGAACGCGGCAACCTGCCGGCGGTCGCTCGAAGCCAGCTTGGCCTGATCCAGGTGGTCGACGAAGTGCCGATACCCTTTCTCGGTCGGCACCCGACCGGCGCTCGTGTGGGGCTGGGTCAGGAAGCCCTCGGTCTCGAGCACCGCCATGTCGTTGCGGACGGTGGCCGGCGACACTCGAACGTCGGCTGCGGCCACAACGGCCGACGAGCCCACGGGTTGCGCGGTGTCGATGTATTCCTCGATGACCGCTCGCAGGATGGCGGCCTTGCGTTCGTCGAGCATGGGTGTCGTCACGTCTCCTGAGCCCAGTCTACCCACGGCGACCGGCGAGCCCAGGTCTCGTAGGTCCACGCAGTCGGGGGTTTGGCCCTCGGAGACGGTCACCACGTCGATTTCAACCGCTCGTAGCGGCCGGTCGGCGGTGGCGTGCACCGCCTCGGCCCCTGTTTCCGCTGCGACCGAAGCGACGACCTCGACCGGCCGACCGGAGCGGACGACCAACGCGCCGCCCATCGAGCGGTCGAGGGAGGCGAGCGACGCGCTGAGGAACGCCCGGCGGGCATCGCGGGCCGGTTCAGCGCCTCGTCGACAACGAACAGGCCGAGGACGGGGCCAGCGGAAGCCGCCGCAGTGAGAGCCGGATTGTCGCCGAGGCGGAGATCGCGGCGGAACCAGAAGACGCGGGGAGCGGGCACAGCTGCTTGTGTACCAGCGGCGGACGCTCAGGCGTCGAGTCGGAGGGCCCGGATGAACGTGTCGGGCGGGATCTCGACCCGACCGATGTTCTTCATCTTCCGCTTGCCCTCCTTCTGCTTCTTCAGGAGCTTGTTCTTGCGGGTGACGTCGCCGCCGTAGAGCTTCTCGGTGACGTCCTTGCGGTAGGCGCGGACGGTCTCACGGGCGATGATGCGGCCGCCGATCGCAGCCTGGATCGGCACCTCGAACTGCTGGCGGGGAATGATCTCCCGCAGCTTCTCGGCCATCTTACGACCGTACTCGTAGGCGCTGTCACGGTGGACGATCGTCGAGAACGCATCGACCTGCTCGCCGTTGAGGAGGATGTCGACCTTGACGAGATCGCCGGGCTGATAGCCGCTCGGCTCGTAGTCCAAGCTGGCATAGCCTTGGCTCCGGCTCTTGAGCTGGTCGAAGAAGTCGACGACGACATCGGCCAACGGCAGGTCGTAGACCAGCTCCAGCCGCTCCGGTGACAGGTACTCCATGCGGTCGAGTTGGCCCCGGCGAGACTGGCAAAGGTCCATCAGCGTGCCGGTGTAGTCCGACGGCGTGATCATCGACGCTCGCACGTGGGGCTCGTCGATCCTCGACCAGTCGCCGGCAGGCGGGAGGACCGACGGGTTGTCGACGACCCGCTCCTCGCCATTGTTCATCGTGACCCTGTACTTGACCGACGGGCTGGTGGCGATCAGATTCAGGTCGAACTCGCGCTCGAGCCGTTCCCGGACGATCTCCATGTGGAGCAGCCCGAGGAACCCGCAACGGAAGCCGAAGCCGAGGGCGGTGGAGGTCTCGGGCTCGAAGGTGAAGCTGCCATCGTCCAGGCGGAGCTTGTCGAGGGCGTCACGGAAGTCCTCGTAGTCGTCACCGTCGACCGGGTACAGGCCGCAGAACACCATCGGCTGGGGCTCCCGGTAGCCCTCCAGGGGCTCGTCGGCTCGGCGGCTGGCGTGGGTGAGCGTCTCACCGGAGCGGGCCTCGCGAACGTCCTTGATGCCGGCGATGAGGTACCCGACCTCCCCGGGGCCCAGCGAGTCGGTCGGCGTCGGCAGCGGGATCCGAACACCGATCTCGTCAGCCTCGTAGGCAGCCCCGGCCTGCATGAACAGGAGCTTGTCGCCGGTCGACAGACGGCCATTGACCACCCGGACGCTGGAGATGACCCCCCGGTAGCTGTCGAAGTGGCTGTCGAAGATCAGGGCCTGGAGCGGGGCGGCCTCGGAGCCGTCGGGGGCGGGGATGCGCTCGATGATCGCCTCGAGCAGCTCTTCGACGCCCATGCCCGTCTTGGCCGAGATGCGCAACACGTCCTCGGCCGGGGTGCCGAGCACCTGCTCCATCTCGGCGGCGTAGCGGTCGGGATCGGCGGCCGGGAGGTCGAGCTTGTTGAGCACGGGAACGATCTCGAGGTCGTTCTCCATCGCCAGGTAGGTGTTGGCCAGGGTCTGGGCCTCGATCCCCTGGGCGGCATCGACGACGAGTACCACTCCTTCGCAGGCGGCGAGCGATCGGCTGACCTCGTAGCCGAAGTCGACATGGCCCGGGGTGTCGATCAGGTTGATGACGTACCCCTTCCACTCGAGCTTCACGGCCTGGAGCTTGATCGTGATCCCCCGCTCCCGTTCGAGGTCCATCGAGTCGAGGTACTGGGCTCGCATCTCTCGGGCCTCGACCGCTCCGCACAGCTCGAGCATCCGGTCGGCCAGCGTCGACTTGCCGTGGTCGATGTGGGCGATGATCGCAATATTGCGTATCCGGGAGGGGTCGACGGAGGCCACCTCTCCAAACTACCGCCCGGCCCTCCGACCCGGCCGTTGCGAAATGGCTGGGCGGCGGTCGGATACGAGCTGGTCGGCCGCTATCATCAATCGATCGCCGAAGGACCGAGTGTCGGTCCCCGTCAGAGGTTCGCACCGTGGCCAACATCAAGAGCCAGATCAAGCGCAATCGCCAGAACGAGAAGCGCCGCCTGCGCAACCGGTCGATCCGGTCGGAGCTGCGGACCTATCAGAAGGCGGCCGAGGAGGCCGCCGGTACCGAGGACGAGGCCGAGGCGCTGCGGCTGGCGATCAAGCGGATCGACAAGGCGACGGCCAAGGGCGTGCTCCACCCCAACACGGCAGCCCGGCGCAAGAGCCGTCTCGTCGCTCGGGTCCGCCAGCTGAACGCCTGACAGCGGGCCACGTCGAGCCTTCAGGCTGCGGGCACTTCCCGAGTGAGGAACTCGATCACTGCCGCGCCGAAGAGGTCGTTGCGATCGCCGGCCACCATGTGGGCTGCATCGGTCACGTTCACGTACTCGGCCTGAGGCACCAGCGCCAGGAACGCCTGCGCCCCGGCCTCGTCGAGGACATCGGACAGCCCACCCCGAACGAGCAGGGTCGGGACGCCAAGACTCCGGGCACACGCTTCGAGCCTTCGGGTTCGGGCCCGGATCTGATCCCTCGTCATCGTCGGCCTCTGCCGGTAGCGGGGGTCCCAGTGCCACTGGTAGCGGCCGTTGGCCCCGAGCCGGACGTTCTTGGCCAGGCCGTCGAGAGTACGTGGTCGGGGGCGGTGCGGCTGGTAGTTGGCGATCGCATCGGCGACCTCGTCGAGCGTCTCGAACCCGTTGGGCTTCTGGCCCATGAACTCGCCGATCTTCTTCGTTCCTGCAGCACGGATCCGAGGGGCGATGTCGACGAGGACGAGGGCGCGGCCGTCGACGTGACCTTCGCCCAGAGCGGCCAAGCTGGTGTTGCCTCCCAGCGACGCCCCGACCAGAACGGGCTCGGCCCCGTCGATCTGGTCGAGCACCGCAACCAAGTCGCGGATCATCGTGTCTCGCTCGTAGTCGCCGTCGGCGGCCCAGTCGGAGTCGCCGTGACCGCGGGCGTCGAGGGCCACCGCGTGGTAGCCGGCCTCGCCCAGGGCCTGTCCCGCCCCCCGCCAGGCGTGCCTGGTCTGACCACCTCCGTGTTGGAGGACGACGAGCGGCCCGTCGGGATCCCCCCAAGAGTCGCCGGCGATGCGCACACCACCGTGACCCTCCCAGAGGTGCATCGGGGCCGGGGACCCTGGGAGCCGTTCGCCTGCTGACATTGGGTTGAGTCTTGCCCGCCCATGGCCGGCCCGCCAAACGGGCCGGTCGACCAGGTGGTCGGTCCGCCCTACCGGCTCAGGCGGGCCAGGCGGGCGACGAGGACCTCGAGCATCGCGCCATCGGGGACGGCGCTCGCCCCACGCACGTCGAGGTCGGCCTGGGCCAGCAGCCCGATGACCGTGGTCAACCGCTCGGTGCCGAGCCGCCGCGACAGTGCCAGGGCCTTCTTCGCCGGATACGTCGAGCCCGTCATGCCCAGGTGGGCCGCTGCCGTCTTCTCGTCGGCGACCGGGGCGCCGTCGAGCCCGAGCGCCCGCTGGTAGTGGGTGTGGAGCGTGGCCAGGATCTGGAGGGCGTGCCGCTCACCGCCGTGGGTCATGCGGTGCAACTTGTCGAGAGCGCCGGCGATGTCACCGCCGTCGATGGCGTCGGTCAGCTCCCAGGGCGGCACGTCAGAGGCGGCCCCGAGGAACGGCTCTATGTCGTCGGCGTTCAGTGTCGCGCCCTCACCAAAGGCAGAAGCCAGCGCCTCGAGTACCGCCTCGGCCCTTCCGACGTCGTGGCCGAGCCGGTCGGCGACGAGCCGCTTGGCCGCTGCGTCGAGCTCGACCGGGGCGGTGGCGAGCCGCTCGTCGAGCAAGCTCTTGCGACCCCGGCCCGAGGGGGCGGCGTCGATCTCCTCGACCCCGGCGCTCTTGATCGCCTCTCGGAGCTTCTTCGGCACGGGAGCGAGCCGATTCGACGAGCTGGCCCGCTCCCAGACGAGCACGAGGTCGGTCGTGGGTAGCGGGTCAGCGAGCAGCTCGATCAGGGGCGCCACCTGATCGGCCTTCGTGAACAGACCGAGGTTGCGGCCGACGACGACGCGTCGGTCGGTGAGGAACGGCGGGGTGTGGGCGGCGTTGATCAGCGGTGTCAGCTCCGGGTCACCGCGATCGGTGACGAGATCCGCCTCGCCGACCTCCTCGACCATCAACGACTTGTCACCGCCGGCAACGAACTCGTCGACGGCCCTGCGGACGGCCTGAGCGACGAGCGTCTCGTCGTCTCCCTTGATCAGCACGATCGCCATCGGCGCCGCTCCTTCTCGGTCATCGCTCTGCGGCCGCCGCGTCGTGCTCGCGAGCGGCCAGGATCCAGGCGAGCATGTCGGCCAATCTTCGGGTGTCGCGAACGTCGTGGGCTCGGAGGATCCGGCAGCCCTTCACCACGCCGATCGTGTGGGCGGCGGCCGTGCCCGGCCCGATCTCGTAGCGGGAGGCCTCGAGCAGCTCGAACAGGAACCGCTTGTTCGACGCCGACAGCAGTACGGGGAAGCCCAAGCCGACCAGGGCGTCGGAGTTGTGGAGCAGCTCCATCGACATCGCCGGTGTCTTCCCCAGGTCGAGCCCGGCGTCGACGATGACCCGGGAGGCAGGGATGCCGGCGTCCAGGGCCCGCTGGGCCCGGTCGGCGAGGAACGCC
>JAOTYQ010000860.1 GCA_029861725.1 Acidimicrobiia bacterium
CCCACGGCCGTGGCAGCGCCGAGCTGGAGTGCTCGGCGACGACCGATCGATGGCGCGTTCTCAGGCTGCTTCGGATCCATCTCAGGCTCCTGACCCGCGCCACCACGGTCGGCGCGACGATGTGGACCGCCTCCGAAGAGGCGAGGACCAACCGCTGGCGGTAAGCGGCGGTGTCGGACGCCTCAGTGCCTCCGACGGCGGCGGCGACGATAGTGGAGCTCCCTCCGCGTGGTGGGCCGCATGGGTACGAGCACTCACGGAGAGCCTCTCGGCCCCAGTGCCCCCTCCCCCCGCTTTCTTTATGGTGATCCAGTGCCATTCCCGCCGACCGACCCGTGGCTGCTGATCGACCCGTCGTTTCGGGACGTCGGGCTCCGGTCGGCGGCAGAGGCCATCGTCGGCTTGGTTCGGTCGGGCGGGAACGATCCAGTGGAGATCGAGCTCACACCGGGCGTCGTGGTGGCACTGGCCCGCCATCGGGTCTCGACGCTGATTCCTCCACACCTGGTGGCGACCGAACAGCAGGCGACGCAACATCGGCGCCGGTTGCGGGCGGTCTATGGCACACAGATGCGGATCCAGGCTGCCGCCATCGACGTCCTCTCGCTGCTGTCCGATGTTGGCATCGCCACCAGGGTGCTCAAGGGGCTGGCCAGTGCGGAGCTGGACTACCCCTCGCTCGAATATCGCTGGACCGGTGATGTCGATCTCGCAGTGCCACCAGAAGAGATCGAACGAGCGATCGCCGTGCTGCGGGCCAACGGCTTCACCGACCATCTGCCGAACCCGCCCGATCCCCGCCTGGTGCGGGGGGCAACCCTCCGCTCGCCCAACGGTGTGGAGGTCGATCTCCACACCAGGCTCTTTCGACGGGGTTCGGCTGACGATCCCTTCGAATGCGCTGGCGTTCCGCTCACGAGCGTGCCCGGCCTGGCGTTGCCGGCGGAGCGCCGCCTCGTCCACGCTGCCGGCCATTTGATGGTCACGACGCCGGGTAAGCGAAGGATGTCGGGGCTGGTCGACATAACTCGGATTCTCGACACTGCCGTGCTCGACCCCGATCGGGTTAGACAGCTCGCCATCGATTCCGGCGTGGCGGCGATGGTCGGGGTGGCCCTCGACCTCGAAGCAACACTGACCGGTCGGCGACGCAACGAGAGCTGGCTGCGCGACTGGCCTCGCCCGTCGCACCTCGAGCGCGCCACATTCCTCGGGCCAACGCGCCCGCTGCTCCAGCACCTGTGGGGCGTCCAAGGCTTTCCGATTCGGCGGCTACCGGCCTACGGGGCGATCTGGCTTCGTCCTGGGCGAGAGCGCATGGTCGCCTACAAGGGATCACAACGTGCGTACTGGCGATATCTCGCTCACCAGCTCAAGGGGCAGGACCGATGAGTCAGCGATTCGTGGCGACCACCATGGTCATGTCAGACCCATCGATTCTCAGCCGCTCGCTGGAGGACGAGCTCCTCCTCTACAACCCCGCCACCGACGGCGTCGTGACGCTCGATCCCATCGGATCCCTCCTGTGGCGCCTGCTCGCCAAGCCAGTCTCAGTGGAGCAACTGGTGGCCGACCTCGTCGAGCGGTTCGGCGTGGATGCGGCCACCGTCGCCACTGACATCATGCCGCTCCTGCAGGCGCTCCACGACGCTGGACTCATCGAGTCGGAGGGAAACAGGATCAGCGCCGACAACGCGCCGCTCCCGTAGGGCATGCCGAATCAGGCGCGACAGCCAGTCCCGCCGTTGCCGGTCGGGACTGGGACTGATCGCGCAGCGCGGGCGGTGCCGCCGCCACTAGGGGGCTGGGCCGTCGCGTTTGCGTCGGTTGTGGGTGTCGCACAGGATCTGGCCGTTGTGGAGGGCGGTGGGGCCGTGTCGGTTCCAGGCTTTGATGTGGTCGGCTTGGAGCCGACCGATCGGGGCGTCACAGCCCCACACCTGACACCGGCCCCGAGCCGCCACCAGCAGCGCCGCCTTCAGCGCCGAAGGGAAGGCCCGCACGGTGCGGCCCAGATCGGTCGTCTCACTCGGCGCCCGCAGCACCTGCCGCCGGAACGAACCCAGCGCCGCTGCGGCCACTGCGGTGCGGGGATGGACCGGGGTGCCATCAACCAACTCACATCGGCGATTCACGTCGTCTGGGTCGAGATCCAACTCATCGGGACCGGGCCCGTCGCCACCGAGCATGGCCAACAGCTGGGCCACCACCTGATGGCCGATCACGAGGTGCACCAGCGGAGCCGGATAC
>JAOTYQ010000861.1 GCA_029861725.1 Acidimicrobiia bacterium
GTCCACATCTCACACGATGAGCCCGTCGGCCAACGCGACTGCGACCTGCTGGTTGCTCGGGGCGATGGCGATCTCCAGCAGCGGTTGGTCGTGATCACCCTCTGCGACCACCGAGAGGTCTGACGACGAGAGCAGCTGCCACTGTCTCGCATCGGAGGCGATGGCGATGAGCGATCCGTCGTCACTGACGGCGAGCGCCTCCGTGTTCCACCGGCCGGGGCGGAGGCGACGCGCTCCCGTCTGATCGCGTCCCAGATCTCCACCGTGGTTCGGGTTCGGGCAAGGAGCCTTCCGTTGGCAAGGAACTCGACGGCGAAGTACTGCTCGCTGCCGAGATTCCCGAGCCACCCGGCGGGCATGTCCAGCAGCACCGTCTGCAGGGCGCCGAGGGTCTCATCCGACGGATTCGACCGATAGGCCTCGGCCGCTACCAGTTAGGGCCACGGGGCGATCGACCGCCGTCTGGAGCTGGGCCAGTGCCACCTGTCGACTGGATTCGGCGACGGCACGGCGCTGCTCGGCCAGCCGACCCTGACGGACGGCGGCGACACCGGCGATCAGGGCTGCCACAGCCGACCTCGCCGCTGCTGACAACGATGGACGGCTACGTCGTCATCGAGGCCTGATCGGCTGGCACGTCACGCCGCGAGGAGGATCGTGAGCTCATCGACTCCGGTCGATGGACTCGACGGATGCGTCGCCAGGCGAAACTCCAGGGACGCGCTGGGTGGCTGACCGAGCGTCACCTCGACATCGTGGGGACCGTCACCACTGACCGCCAACTCGTGCTCAACCCCATCGGGCAGACCCAAGATGACCGTGCCGGGACCGCCGGCGAGCGTGCGCAGCCGTAGTCTCACCGTCACCGGACCCTCGATCGGGCCGACGAGCGGTATGACGAGGCCGGCCCCCTCGGTCGGAATCACTCTGCCCCACTCCTCCGGTCGGCCCCACCCGTCGGTCATGACGAGCTCGCCGTCGCCACCTATGCCGAACGTGACCGGCTCGGCGATCAAGGGGAGGAAGGGCGCGGTGCGGGCCACCGGGACATCGGCCCAACTGGAGGTGCAGGCCAACAATCGGCCGTTGTCTCGGCACCGATGGTCGGCGGTGATGAGCGCGCCGGGATCGCTCCGATCGGGCGTCACGAGCACCAGCAGCTCGTTCGGGCCGAGGTCGCCGATCGGGGCCTGGCCACAATCGAGGTCGTAGGGTCGGCGAGACGTGTAGGCCGTGTCGACCGGAACCACCCCGCCGGCCGACGCCGTGGTCACCGTGTCGTTCACCGCGAAGGCACCTTCGGGGAAGGGGGCGCAGAAGAACGAGGGCCGGATTCGGACGGTCGTCGCGCCCTCGGCTGCGGCCAAGAGCCGTTCCACGCCCGGAATGTCGACCGTGTCGACGACTGACGAGCCTGCGGCTGCGCGGAGCGGGACGGTGTCGAGAATCTGGGCCAGCGAGACGACGACGAAGAGAACGGGTACGGCCCGGAACCGAGACCGGGCGACGAGGGCCACCGAACCGAGCATCAGGAGCAGGCCGACCGACCACCAGAGCCGGCCCGAAGCTCGGACCGCCGAGAGCATCTCGCTCAATCGACCCCCAGCCAGGATGGCGGCGCCGATCAGAGCGACCGGTGCTGCGGTGATCGAGAGCGTCAGCGGTCGCACCCCTCGTCGCCACAAGGCGAGGCTCGCCGCAACGGTGAGGAGCGAGAGCAGCACGATCACGGCCGGGCGTGCCTCGAGCGCAGAGCCGATCGGGCCCAGATCGACCACACCGCGGCGGCCGTAGGCGACGCGGTGAGTGACCGCCAGCATGGTGAGAACCACGCAGGCGACGATCAGTCCGTACCAGCGGATGAAGACCGCGACCAGCTGACGCCGGTGGAGCACGAGCGCAGCTGCGATCAAGAGGAGGGTGCCGAATCCGAGCCAGTTGAAGCCCTCGAAGGTGTTGTCGACCAGCAGGACCTCCTCGTCTCCCGGCAGGAGCCCCGACAGTTGAGGGTATGCAGGGCCGAGAACGTTCAAGCTGAAGTAGCCGTAACCACCCGACGGCTCATAGCTGCCCAGGTAGCCGCCACCGACCAGGACCGCCGCGAGGACCACGAAGGCGCCCGACGCTGCCGCAACGATAGGGCCGAGGGTGAGACGTCGCCGACGAATGTGGTCGAGGTAGATGCCGGCGACGGGCACGACGGTCATGACGACCAGGTAGGGGTGGATCAGCAGGGCGAACGCG
>JAOTYQ010000864.1 GCA_029861725.1 Acidimicrobiia bacterium
ACGAGATCGGGACCGAGATCGAGTTGAGTGCGAACGAGCTGTTCGAGATCCATCTCGAATCCAACCCCACGACCGGCTACGCCTGGGGAATGTCCGCGATGACCACCCCCGATCTCGTCTCGATGGCAAGCAAGACCTACGTCGGGCCCGACTCCGACCTGGTGGGAGCGGCCGGCACCGACATATTCGTCTTCACCGCTGGCGGTCGGGGATCCGGAGTCCTCCGTCTGGAGTACGTCCGTAGCTTCGAGGACTCGGCCATTCCCGAACGAGTGGCCGAGTTCATCATCCGAATCGAGGGCGCCGAGTGGCCCCTACCGCATGGCACGGTGCCACCGACCAGCACCGCAGAGGTCTCCGAGTAGGCCCTGCCAGCTTCGAGTTCGAATCGAGCGACGCTCCCCGTGTGCAACTGGATTCGGATATGACTTGGGGAACCAGGCTGTGCCTGGGTCGGCAGGGTCACCGTTGAGCGCTTGGCCGGCCTGGGGGTCAGCCCGCAACCAGCCCTGCGTGGATGTAGAGCACGGGCTTGGCGTTTCTGATCTCGAGCGCCGTCCACCATGTATCGGGTGGGGTGAGGTGGCTGCCCCCAGGGCCTCGATAGCCAATGGGTCCCTCTCCGCCGTTGTTCGGCCAGCTGGTCACTCCGAAGGGGAAGTCCGGATCGGCTGTGCGGTCTTGCAGCTCGTCGGGCCAAGCGAACTCGTCGTCGCCGGCCCAGTCCGAGATCGCTTCGTCTAGATCGGCGAGCAAGCTCCGGAAGGCGATCCCGTCACCGACGAGTGGGGATTCGTCGAAGATCGGCATGATGACCACGGTCAGGTCCTCGTCGAAGAACAGTTGCCGCCGAATCAGCGGTGCGTCAGGATCGATGGTCACTTCGTCGCCGACCCAGTAGTCGGGGCAGAGGCCGGGGTTGTCCCGGCAGCTCAGCCACCTCTGGATGCTCAGCTCGTACTCGGTCTCCGATCGACGCTCAACCACAGGGGCGTAGAAACCGTCGACCGGCCAGCCCTCTGCCGGCCAAGGATCATCCGGTGATGGAGGTACGACGTCTCCTGCGTCGCAGCATCCCGGGGAGAGTCCTGGCCAGGCGGCGAGGGATCGAGCCCAGCGGATCGGCTCCACGTGGCGGGCGATCTCGGTCACCGTCCCGTCGTTGATGAAGAGCCAATAGGGCTCCGTCTGTGGCAGGCCGGGCGCATTGGCGGCCGGCGGTGCAATCGATCCCAAGGCCCAACGGTCGTAGCTGAGTGGGGCTTCGTCACCCACATGCACGGCCGCGGTCGGGGCTACCGGAACCTGGCGGATTCTGGCTGCATCGTTGCTGGATGCCGGGTCGAGGCGGCCGGGCCACAGGCAGGCGAGGTCGAAGTCGAGCCGCTCAGAGCCAGCGCCGGTCACCCAGCCAAACCACACACCGTCGGGCAGGTCCTCGGCGTTCGGTGAGCAGCCCGATCCGAGGGCCGGAGTAGAGCCCAGGGCCTGGTCCGGGCTGACGCCGAGGGCATCAACCGTGAACTCCACTTCGGGGGCCACTGTCGATGACGTAGCCGGCGCGGTCGTCGTCGTGTCCGGAACCACCGTGGAGGTACTAACGCTGGTTGGGACCTCTTGCGTAGTGACGGAGTCCTCTGCACTGTCGTCCGTACACGCCACCGACAACGTGGCGACGACGGCTGCGAGAAGCACGACTCGGGACAACCGCAGCTCCATCGTGCCCACCTCCAGAACTTGCGACGATCCAGGTCGCGAGGCTCTGGTCAGCGTGCGCCGGTCGAGGCCGAACCGATAGGGCCCTTCGGCCCGGCCCGTTCCGCGTCCAGTGCTCGACAACGCGACCACGCTGGGTGTGATGAGCGTTGCCAGCTCGACGACCGCTTGGCCTTCGCCGTCAGTTGCCCGACGCGCGCGAAGGACCGATGTGTTGCTGTGGGGATGAAGTGCCAAGATGCGCGAGTCTGCAGACGCCCGCTGTCCGCCGAGGTCGATCGGGTGCGTGGCCGACACGTGGGGGAGTGGCGGGTCGGGTGCCGACCGTTGTCCCATCCAGGGTGTGCATGTAGTATGCATGCATGCCGAATGTGCAGGTCCGTGACGTGCCCGATGATGTCCACGAAGCGCTGGTGCGGCGAGCGGAGCTCGCCGGTCAGTCGCTGCAGCAGTTCCTCGCGGCCCAGTTGGCCCGGATCGCGGCGACACCGTCGATCGATGAGATCCTCGACCGGATCGAGGGCC
>JAOTYQ010000863.1 GCA_029861725.1 Acidimicrobiia bacterium
GTTTCCGGGCGGTGTTGCCGAGCGGGGACTTCCTCGATCGCTCTTGAGGCGGACCCAAGAAGAAGATTGTCATCAGGCCTGCGTTGACCCAGTCAGGGAGGCTCTCAATGAGATGGAACTCACCGATCTCGACCCGAGGTCAGTTCTTTCTGCCAGAAAGGTCTTGACAGGTGCTCCCGGCCCGTGCTGGCCACGATCAGCGGCGGCAGCGAGGAGTATCAGCCGCCGGCGGTCTCGGCGTGAAGGAACGGCGCACCGGGACACCCCTTCGGCTACGGGACTGCTCCGGTCGGGGAGGTCATGCTGATCAATAGCTCCTCTTCCTGGGCGAAGTGGAGCCGCAGAATCGCGTCGAGCGCATAGAGGATCCGTCGGGCCTCACCTCGATCGTCCTCGTCGAATCCGTGCATCGTGGCGTCATCGACCAATCGGCTCAGCAGCGATGCCAGGTGAAAGATCTCTTGATGGGTCCGGCTCATCGCCGCGAGCGGGTCGTCACCGCCGAGACGCTCAGCCACCAGCGGGTAGATCTCGGATTCGTCATGGCGCTCGTGTGGAACGATGTCATCGGAGATTCGAGTAGCGACATCCTGGAGCGCAGGGAGCGCCGTGGTGGCATCGCCGGTGTCCATCATCTGGGCCACTGAACGGACGTCTTCGAGGACGAGTCGCATCGGCCCGTGGCCGCCGGCGAGGTGGTGACTCCACGACTCGGGAATCTCGCCGGCATCTCGTTGTGAACGAGGCGTCCGGAGAACCCGTAGCGCGTTGGCGATTGCCGCCACGTCGATCACTTCTTGGGCGAAGGCTCCGCCTACAGGTGACAGTAGGCCAGCAGCGGCGAAGCCCATCCCGATGAAGGACAACCCCATACCGAACAGGACGCTTTGTCGGGCGATCGCCCTGGCCCGTTTGGCGATGATGACACCGGCGGCAAGACGGTCGAGACGATCCGCGATGAGGACAACATCGGCGGCCTCCGACGATGCTGTGGCGCCGCGGGCTCCCATCGCCACACCGATATCGGCTGCCGCGAGGGCCGGTGCGTCGTTCACTCCGTCCCCGACCATCACGGTGATTCCAGGCCGATCGGTCGCCTCAGCCCGCACCACGTCGAGCTTCTCCTCGGGTGTGCGATCGGCGAACACCTGATCGATGCCCAACGAGAGACCAATGGGCTCGGCGACTTCGAGCCGGTCACCGGTCACCATCACCACCCGATCGACACCGGTCCGTCGCAGCGCACGTAACGCCCTGGGCGTGTCATTGCGCAACTCATCGGTGAACAAGATCATCCCGGCCGGCTGTTCATCAATGATCACGGCGATCGTGCTGCAACCCTCTCGGCGGGCCCGCCGCTCAGCTACTCCAAGCCAGGGCTCACCGGCGCCGACGGCTGTCGTCAGCGCGGCTCCGACCCACACGTGATGCCCGGCGACGATGCCGCCCACTCCGCTCCCGGCCCGTTCGAATACCTCACGGGGCTCCGCCAACACGAGCCCTCGTCTTCGTGCCTCGCGGACAAGCGTCGCAGCCAGGACATGCGGTGACGCTTGCTCCAGCGACGCCGCCAACCCCAGAACCTCTCCCGCGTCTAGGCCCGGCGCAGTGATCACAGCGACAACATGGGCCCGTCCTGCAGTGAGGGTCCCGGTCTTGTCCAATAACACCGTGCGCGTTTGACCTATAGCCTCCAGCGCTGCCCCGTCCTTGACAACCACCCCGGCGCGAGCGGCGCTGGCGATACCAGAGACGACAGCGACCGGAGCGGCCAGCACCAGAGGGCACGGCGTCGCAACAACCAGCACCGCGAGCGCCCGAATTGCGTCTCCGGTCACCAACCACGACCCGGCGGCCATAGCGAACACGACCGGCACGAACACCATCGCGTAGCGGTCGGCCAGACGAACAAACGGGGATCGCTCGACACCAGCAGAGCGCACCAGCGCCACGATCCCCGCATACGAACTCTCCGCCGCAGAAGCGGCCGCTCGCATCCGGAACGCTCCCCCAGCGTTCACCGACCCGCTCTGCACCGACTCACCGATGTCACGCCCGACCGAGCGAGCCTCACCGGTCAGGACCGACTCGTCCAACAACGCGGGCTCCAGCACGACCCCATCGACAGGCAGTACCTCGCCCGGTTTCACCAACACCACCTCGCCAGGCAGGACCTCATCGATCGGGACAGTCTCGAACGAACCAGCCACCAACCGATGCGCCACCTTTGGAGCTAACGAC
>JAOTYQ010000862.1 GCA_029861725.1 Acidimicrobiia bacterium
TCGGTGGTCGTCGTGACCGGGCGGAAGCAGTCGTTCCTGCCATCGCCGTCGGAGTCGAAGAGCTGGGTGTTCCGCGTCGATCCACCGACATCAGAGAGGCTGCAGAAGTCGATCTCACCGGGGGCTCGCAGATAACGACCGCCGCCGTAGGGATCGGGAGGCGCAAACGGTCTCGGTTCGAGATCGGCGTGGATCTCCGTCATATAGGCGCCCCACACCTCCGCCGGTAGCTCGCCGCCGAACCCGCCGCGGCCGCTGCCCGACCAGCCCCGCTGGCCCCATTCGGGGAACTCGATCCGGATCTTCTCGTTGGGATCGCCGAGCCACACGGCCGTGGTGTAGTAGTCGGTGAAGCCGACGAACCACGCGTCCTCGTTGTTCTGAGCGGTGCCCGTCTTCCCGGCGGCGAAGTGGCCCTCGAGGCGGGCCCGGCGGCCGGTGCCCTGACCGCCGATGAGGTCGATGTTTCCCTGCAGCGTCTCGGCGATCAACCGCGCCGTCTGGGTCCGTACGGCGCGGGACCCGTCGGGCCGGTGCTCGTAGATGACGTTGCCGTCTCGGTCCTCGATGCGCTCGATGAACCACGGCTCGTTGTAGATGCCATCGTTGGCGAAGGAGGCGTACGCTCCGGCCATGTCCATCGGCGTGATCTCGAACGAGCCGAGCGGAAGCGAGAGCTGGGGGGTCATTTCGCTGGTGTCGACACCCAGGCGGGTGGCAACGTCGATGACGGCGTCGTTGCCGACGACCTGCCCGAGCCGGACGAACGAGCAGTTGTTCGAGGCGCGTGTGGCCGATGCGATGCTGGAGATGCCAGCGCGACCGCCGGATCCTCTGTCGACGACGTAGGGGTTGGGGACGCCGCCCGGGTTGGGGAACGTGCACGGCCGATCGGTTCGAACCGAGTCGGCGGGCGTGAAGTCGGCCTCGAACAGCGCCGCCAACACGAGAGTCTTCATCGACGACCCCGGCTGGCGCTTGCCCTGCGTGGCCAGATTGAACCGCTCGCGTTGGAACTCGGGGCCGCCGACGAGCGCCCGGACCGCACCGGTGTGGGAGTCGATCGAGGCGATCGCGACCGTGAATTCCGGAATGCACTCGTTGTTGGGGTCGCCGTCACGCCGCTGCCGGTTGTAGCAGTTGGCCTTGATGTCGGGGACGAGCTCGTCGCGAGCACGCAGCGCCGCGTCCTGAGCCTTGGGATCGAACGTCGTGTAGATCTTCAGGCCGCCGCGGTAGACAGCATTGAACCGCAGCGCCGCGTCGCCGCCGAGGATGCTCTCGTCGTTGAGCACCTGTTCGAGCGCGTCCTGAATGAAGTAGTCGGTCGGTGCGCGGTCGAAGGGCTCCTGCCGCTCGGCGGGGAGAATGGCGAACTCGTACTCGTCCGCTTCCTCCCGGGTGAGATGGCCCGTGGTGACCAGGCGGTCGAGCACGATGCTGCGGCGGACCCTGGCGTCGTCGGGGAAGCGGGTGGGATCGAAGCGGCTCGGGTTCCGGATGACCCCGGCGAGGAGCGCCGCTTCGGCCCACCCGAGCTCGCTCGCCGAGTCGTAGCCCCAGTAGGTCTCCGCCGCCGCCTGCACGCCATAGGCCCCGGCGCCGAAGTACACCGTGTTGAGGTAGCGTTCGAGGATCTCGTCCTTGGTCATCTGGCGTTCGAGGCGGAGGGCGTAGAACGCTTCGGTCGTCTTGCGGTTGAGGTTCTGCTCGGGTGTGAGGATCGCGTTCTTGACGAGCTGCTGCGTGATGGTCGACCCACCCTGGGCGATCCCGCCGGCATTGACGTTCTCCACCAGCGCCCGGAAGGTGGCTCGGAGGTTGACGCCGTCGTGCTCGTAGAAGTCGGCGTCCTCGACGGCGAGGATCGCATCGATGACCTCTTGGGGCATCTCGTCGAGCGAGATCGGCTCCCGGTTCTCGACCTCGGTGAGCAGCGTCAGGAAGCTGCCGTCGGCGGCGAACATCGACGAGCGCTCCGCCAGGACGTCCAGCTCGAGATCGGCGGCCGTGCCCTCGTTGGCTGTGACGATCGTGACCGCCTGGGGGATGACGATGAGCGTGGCGGCCGTTGCGACGGCAGCGACCGCGATGAGCACGATGCCAAGCGACGCCACTCGCTTGATGATGCGAAGGAGGAAGAACACCGCTGCTCATCGTACCTCCACCGCCCGCTGGCTACGGGTCAGCGAATGGGCTTACCGGCGCCCACGTTGGGCCACTGGGTAGATTCACTCGCCT
>JAOTYQ010000866.1 GCA_029861725.1 Acidimicrobiia bacterium
GCTTGCCGGCCAGGCTCACGATCTTCGCTGTCGAGGCCGAACGATTCGAACACTTCGGGGAAATCGGCGCCGACATGACCACCGCGATCGACGAGGTTGTCGACCGGATCGAGGCGCTGATCTGAGTGGAAGCAGCTACATACCGGGGGAGGGACCCACCGGCTCGCGATCCACCGGGCCGGGACGGAGATCGAGATCGGACGGATCGAGGCTCGGCTCGGGTCCCCTGGGTACGCCCGGCTCGCTCCCACCCTGGTCGAGTCGGAACGGTGGGTAGTCATCGGTCATCAAGCCGACGTAGGCGACCGTCCGGTATATCCAGCGGTTGAGGCCGACGATCAGATCGAACAGCCCCTGCGGATACCTTTCGGTGAACAGCAGGAACACACCGGCAACCAACACGAGAAGTCCGAGAACCCCGCCGCCGCTGAGTGGATCGAACTTGAGGGAGTCACCGTTGAACGCAAGCCAGCTGACGCTGCCACCGCTCAGGATGGCGACGATGATCAGGTGGGGAATGGCCAAGAACCATTTCACGAACACGAGTCCCCGCGAGAGCCGCTCGGGATACACAACATCGATCGTTGCGGCATCGCCGGGCTCGGGGTGGAGGCTGAACGGTGGATACTCATCGGTACCGATCCCACCGGTCGTGGCATAGTACGACACTCGCCACGACCAGCGAAGAACCCCCACATTGAAGTCGAAGAGGCCCCGCGGGTAGCTCCCGGTGAAGACGATGGCCACTCCCGCGACCACGGTGAGCACCACAAAAGCGATCCACAGAAACACGAGCACGATGAAGTGCGGGATGGCGAGGATCCACTTGACCAGCCACATCCAACGCGAGAGCTGAGGATCGAGCTGGGCGTTCACTGAAACCGGGCTTGCCGACTCGCCGACCAGTGCGACGGGTTGAGCGCCGGGGCTTGACGGGTCGGCGCCATACAGCGGTTGTCCCTCGGGCGGCGGTGGCGAACCTGCGTCCGGCTTCTTCATGCCGGTAGCGCCGATGATGATCATCGTGACCGCCAGCGCGCTGAGCAATGCGCCGATCCCCATGAGGATGAGCGCGAGCGGTCCGAGGAACCCGATTCGTGCGCCCACGTTCACGTCGGCTGAGACGCCTGGCGATCCATCGGCGTTCATGAGCACAACCGCCCAGTTGCCCGAGGATGCCTCCCAGATCAATTCTTGGGTTCCCGCTCCAGTAGCGGAGGCGGCCCAGATGTTCTGATCGACCGGTGGCGCCACGGTGCTGTCACCAGTCCGCGCTCGATACTGCGGTTCGAGATCGTCGTTGATGTCGGAGATTTCGTCGTGAGCGACGCCGCTCAGGTAGGTATCCACATCGGATTCAGATCCGATCCCGACGAACATCTCCTGTCCGCTGGCCGAAGGTGTGACCCGCAATCTGATGTCGGCGTCGAGGGTGTCGAGCACCCAATCCGGGTCACCCGGGTCGGCGCTCAGATCGAGATCCTCTGCGGTCACCGCCACGGTCTCGGTTTCGATTCGATCGATCGTCACGTCGAAGAAGTCATCGCCGCTCGATTCCACGAGCCACGCGATGCCGAGCGCGCCGCCACCCAGTAGAAGTGCCAATGCAGGTACGGCCAATAGGCACCCGAGTACCAACGAAATTATTCGTCCTGGTCGCATCACAAACGTCCTTTCTGGCCGCGGCCCGCCCACGGCGATCCAATCGTTGAACATGACGACGAGGGTCCGCTAGGGCAATTGGTCCTAGTCTCGTAGTCCTGGTCTCGTCGTCCTGGTCTCGGGGTGTCATGACTTTCGCCCCTAGGTATTCGGTGAAATCGGGAGCATCCTTCGTACATGACTGGCATCTCGAATCGTGTCCTGCTGTCCATTGGCCTGGTTGTCATCGCAGTCGGGATAGTCGACTCGCTCATCAGCCGCGAATGGGACCTACTGGCCGTCTTCACGGTCGCCGGGCTCACTCAGCTGAGCCTGTGGATGCGTCTACTCGCCAATCGGCGCCCGGTCACCCTTCGGCCGGATCTCACCCACTGGATCGAACAACGGGCGCAGCGAACGGGTGAGCCCTTCGACGACATGCTCGACCGGGCTGTCGCCTACTACAAACACGGACTGTATGTTCCCGACAGCGACGCTGGTGGCGGCTGAGATGACCCCGATTGTCGACGGCGCGTCCGTCGGCCACGACGAACTGACAGCTCTGCTCACCTCATCTAGAGCCACAGATGATGACGAC
>JAOTYQ010000865.1 GCA_029861725.1 Acidimicrobiia bacterium
CAGTGGTCGGGTCGGCCCATGTAGCACAAGTGTACACAATCGGATTTGTCGCCGTGGGGATCGTCTTCTACGGTGACCAGCGGCCGTTGTCCCGCACCACCGACAGAGCCCACACCACCGACAGAGCCCACACCACGGCCAGAGAGGTCTCCCACCATGAACTTCGCCTTCACCGAGGAACAGGAACAGCTCCGCCAGTTCGTTCGCTCCTTCCTGGAAGACAAGTCGTCAGAGGCGGCGGTTCGCGAGCAGATGGACACCGAAACGGGGTACGACCAGGCCGTATGGTCGCAGATGGCCGATCAGCTCGGCCTCCAGAGCTTGGTGATCCCCGAGGAGCACGGTGGGCAGGGCTACTCCTTCGTCGAGCTGGGCGTGGTGCTCGAGGAGATGGGTCGGTCGCTGTTGTGCGCCCCCTACTTGTCGGGCGTGCTGGCATCGCAGGCAATCGTTCACTCCGGTGACGAGGCGGCGATGGCCGCCAACCTCCCCGGGATCGCCTCCGGTGAGACGATAGCCGCCCTCGCGTTCACCGAGGAGGGTGGCAAGTGGGACGAGTCGGGGATCACGATGGAGGCCACCGCTTCCGGCGACACTTACACTCTGTCGGGCGTGAAGTCGTTCGTCATCGACGGCCACACGGCCGACCTGATCGTGGTCGCCGCCCGGACCGGCGCCGGGGTGAGCCTGTTCACCGTCGCCGGTGACGCCGCTGGTCTCACCAGGGAGGCGCTGGCCACCATGGACCAGACCCGCAAGCAGGCCAAGCTGACCTTCGATAACACACCGGCCACCCTGATCGGCACCGACGGCGCCGGCTGGGAGACGATGACGACCGTCCTCGACCTGGGAGCCATCGCGCTGGCCGCCGAGCAGGTCGGCGGGGCTCAGTTCGTGCTCGACATGGCCGTGCAGTACGCGAAGGACCGCGTCCAGTTCGGCCGCCCGATCGGCTCGTTCCAGGCGATCAAGCACAAGTGCGCCGACATGCTCCTCGAGGTCGAGTCGGCCAAGTCGGCCGCCTACTACGGGCTATGGTGCGCGGCCGAGCTGAACGACGAACTGCCGTCTGTCGCCGCCCTGGCCAAGGCCTATTGCTCGGAGGCGTATTTCCACGCTGCGGCCGAGAACATCCAGATCCACGGTGGTATCGGGTTCACTTGGGAACATCCTGCCCACCTCTACTTCAAGCGGGCCAAGAGCTCCGAGCTGATGTTCGGCGACCCCGCCTACCATCGGGAGCTGCTGGCCCAACGCATCGGGCTCTAGCCGGACCGGCTCCAACCTGGGTTGGCCCGGGTGCCACCGGGGGCCCCTAGCGTGGTGGGGTGGAGTACGCGCTGACAGTCGTCGCCCTGGGTGGGGTGGAGATCGCGCTGACACTACTCGCCGTCGTGCTCGTCGTCGTCATCGCACTGGTCTCGGTTGGCTGGGCGGTCGGCAAGACCACCTCGATGCCGCCCCAGATCGTGATCGATGCCGAGGAGGCCATCGAGTTCTGCGCCGAGGCGTTGCCCGTCGAGGTCACCTCGGTCGTCACCTACGACGAGTTGCGCCGCCTCCTGCGGCTCCATCTGGAGTGGATCCAGGCCTACCACTGGGCGCCGGAGGGCTACAGCGACGGGCCGATCCTGTTCGAGGAGCTCGATGCCGTCGACTACATGGTCGAACGGGCTGACACGGTCGACCTCGACGTCTCCCGCGACCAGATCATCGCCGTCATCGAGGCCCACTCGGCCTACTTGCAGGTTGCGGGAGCGATCCACCTCGAGGACCCGGTGACCATCGAGACCGACCTGGCCGAGTTGCCGATCCTCGACCAAGCCGAGAGCCCCTCGATCCTGGACGATCCCTCGGCGGGCTCCGAGGGCTGAGCCTGCCGACCAGGGCGTCCAAGTGAGAAACGCCAAGAAATTGCCACCGATCGGCAGCACCTTGTGCAACACTGACCTCACCAAGAGGAAGGAGGTGGTCCAACTGAACGAGAAACGATTTGGGACCTTGGAGGTGGCTGGCCGCTAGACGGGCAGCTGGACCGCTGGCGAATTCCCGCCAGTCCACCCCCGGGATGGTTGTTCGAGATGGTCCCGCTCGACGAGACCGCGACCGTCCGGGTTCCAGCACACGAAGCAGGCGAGAGGAGACGCGCAGGTTCCTGGAACCGGTGGTCTCCTCTCGTCGCGTCTCGAGCGCCGAGTTGAGGCGCCGAGTCGAGGCGCCGAGTCGAGCGCTGAGTTAA
>JAOTYQ010000867.1 GCA_029861725.1 Acidimicrobiia bacterium
GACTGTCGGGAGGTCGCCTGGACCAAGTATTAGGACTGCAACCCGATTGCAACCCAACTCCGGATAACAGGACATCACTCAGGCGTACAGAACGTCACGAAGGTTTCGCGAAACCCCTACTCAGGACCACTACACGGCACTCAACAACACCAGACGTCACGGGGGCTTTCTGACTACGGATCAGAAGGTTGGGGATTCGAGTTCCTCCGGGCGTGCTCAAGCTGAAGCCACAACACGTCTACTCCCTGGATTCAGGGTGAGTAGATCCAAGTCATGTCTTGGCTAGCCTGCGATTGGCTCTGGGTGTCCGCAACGGCGAGAAAGCCGTCTTCCCATGGGATGAGTGCGTTCGTGCAGAGCTGGCCTTCCTCTCGTGGGCCGACGCGATCGTTGACCGGCACTCTCGACCAATCCTCGCCGTCCTGGGAGAACCAAGCTCTCACTTCTCCTGGTTCGAATCCGTCGGTGGTGGTCGTGACGATGAGGAACCCGATGTGTGCTCCGGCCACCCGAGTGCAGCCCAGCCAAGTGGATTCGGTGTCGTGTTCGATATCGTGCACGCTGACCCAGCTGACGCCATTTGTTGAGTGCCAGATGCGGCCGTCGGCGGTGACGGCGACGAGATCATCCTCGTATCCTGCGACGTGCAGGAGGGATTGATCTCCAGAACCGATCGACACGGTCGTCCACAGAACCCCGTCCCTCGACACCCACGTTCCACGTCCTCCGGAGACGAAGAAGCCATAGGGAGTCGCTTCTACTGACTCGTGTCCGCTTCTGGGAGTGAAGAGTGATAGTCCAGGGTCCACGGCTCCCTCGACAGTCGTCCACTCGATTCCGTCGGTCGATGAGACCAGGCGGTGTTGATCGTTGATGATCACAAAGTGATGGTCGCTGGCTGTCAGGTTGATGGTGCTAACGGCGGCCTGAGTTCGAAGCGCTTCGATCGAAATCCACCGTAGCCCGTCGGGAGAGAACCAACTTTGCGCCTGGTTGGCCAGCTCGGGAACTGTCACCACGATCCCGAGTTCAGACGCGGCGATCTTTCCGAAGAACGAGTCGGGGCGGAACTCGACCTGCTCCCGTGCGTGCGGTCGCCACTCGATTCCATCCTGGGAGATCCAAAGTCCGTCGACGCCGACGGCAATCAGACCGACCGGAGTATCGGCAACGTCGGTAAGAGCCCAAAATGGCGGTGCGCCCTCCGGTGTGATCGGCTCGAGTTGGCTCCACAGCCCGGCATTCGGGTCCGGTTGCTCCGTCTCCGCAGGAGGCTCAGGTCTCTCGGAAGGATTGAACTCGCTTATCAGCCCGGCGAGGTGTTCGCCGCATGGGAAGTTCGCGATGTAGCCGGGTGACCAGGCGAGGTGGTTGGCGTCGCCGGTGAACTCGACCTCGCAGCGAGCTGCCGTTTCGGCCGGATAGGTTTCGAGTGCCCACGTGTACAGGGCGGCCAAGCCCGTTTCCGCATCTTCTCGGACCGTTTCGCCGTACTTCGAGCCCCACGTCAAGTCATCATCGATATCGCCCACGGTGAAAGTCTTCGTTGCAGGTCCGCCCATCGTTGGCGATTCGATTTGGACCTCGCACCGGAACGGCCCGGCGGACGCGCCGCTGCATCCTCCTCCCCTGAGAAGACCGAGCTCCTGGAATGCATCGAGGAACTCGACTTGATGCTCCATTTGCGAGCGGCTAAGTGTCTCCGGTGCGGGGGCTGGGATGAGCGTGGAGGTCGTCACGTCGGGAGGAGCGATCGTCGTAATTGTCGGTGCGACCGTGGTCGTCGGCGTTGCGGGCTCCACGGTCCCGTCACGCCCAGTCAGCCACGTCAGACCTCCCAGGAGCACCAGGACCATGACGGCGGTTGAGACGGCGACCCAGACGCCTCGTCGTATGCGGTACCGATGGCCGACTGGCGACGTCGGCACAGTGCGAACCCGTGGCAGGAGTTCGTGCACATCGTTTAGCGAGATGTGATCCTGCTCCTCTGCTACCGCCGCGATGTAGCGCTCGAGCTGGGCTTGCAGATCAGTCGACACGATTCACCCCTAACACGCGGCGTAGTTTCGCCATCCCCCTTTCGGAATGACGTTGTACCGATGACTTGGATATTCCGAGTAGCTGGGCCACTTCGCTCATCGACCACTGTGACGAGTGGAGCAACCACACCACGACTCGTTGCCGCTCTGGCAGTCCCGCCAGCGCAGCTGGCAGGCCGGGCTCCACCCATGGCTCACC
>JAOTYQ010000231.1 GCA_029861725.1 Acidimicrobiia bacterium
ACGCTGCCGTCGAACCCACTGCGGGAGGAGAGCCCCTTCACCGGCACCGACCTGATCGACCAGGAGACGGTCGACACCCCGCCCGAGGGCGACGAGACCGTCCCGGTCTCCCACGGCCCGTTCCAGGCGGTCTCCTACACGCCCGGCAACGGCAACGGCATGATCGTCGAGCGCAACCCGACCTACTGGCGGGGCGACGAGGGGGCCGAAGGCAGCCTCACCGGTGAGGGCCTGCCCTACCTCGACGGGATCGAGTTCGTGATCGCGGTCGACATCGCCTCCCGGACGGCCGGCCTCCGCTCCGGCCAGTTCGACATCATCCACACCGCCAACGCCGACGAGATCGCCAAGTTCCGCGGCGAGGAGGGCTTCGTCAACATCGAGGCCAACAAGTTCGGCGAAACGAGCTTCTTCCTGATCAACCACGCCACCGTCGAGAACGGGCTCGACCCCGACGGCGTCAACGTCACCAATCCCACCACCGACCTCCGGGTGCGGCGGGCCCTGGCCCACGCCATGGACCGCCAGCGGGTGGCCGACGAGCGGGGAGCCGGCATCGTTGACGTCGCCAACGGGCCGTTCGCCCCCGGCCAGCCCGGTTTCCTCGAGGACAACGGCTATCCGGAGTTCGATCCGGAAGCGGGGCTGGCGTTGCTCGAGGAGTACGTCAACGACCCGGAACGGAGCGACGGCAAGGAGGTCGGGGAGCCGATCAGCTTCTCGTTCAACACCACCAACGACCCGTTCAACGTGGAGACCAACCAGCTGGTCGCTTCGATGTGGAGCGACGCCTTCGGCGATCTGATCGACGTCGAGACGACGCCGATCGAGCAGGGCCAGTACGTCCAGCTCGGGGTGACCGGCACCTACGAGGTCCAGGGGTGGCGCCAGCACGGCGGCACCGACCACGACACCCAGCTCCGGTTCTGGGTGTCCTCGACGGCGGCCCCGATCGGGACCCCGACGTTCAACTTTGGCCGAATAGCCTTCCCCGAGCTCGACGAGCTGGCGGCGGCGTCGCGGCTGGAGACCGACCAGGCCGCACGGATCGCGATCTTCGAGGACATGAACCGCTTCTTCGGGGAGAACGTCCTGTACTTCCCGACGACGTACACCCTCTGGGGCATCATCGCCGGCGATTACGTGCTGGACATCGCCCCGTTGCCGCTGCCCGACGGTGGCGAGACGTTCCCGGTGATCTCCGGCGCCCACGCCATGACCCAGATGTGGTGCACGGACGGCGTCTGCGAATAGCCACTCGAACATCGACAACCTGAGACCAGGAGCCCCGGCCTTCCGGCTGGGGCTCCTGCCTTGGTGGCCGGGGGCCGGGTCTTCTATGCTCCGCCCGGCCGACCGGGCCGAACCGAGACGAAGCGAAACCGAGGCATGCGATGGGATTTCGACTGGCCAATGTCGACGGGCGGGCCGCGCTCGTGGCGGGCGACGACTACTACGACTTGGAGAACCTGAGCGGTTCCCGGCTCGGGAGCGACCCGATGGCGGCCCTCGATCAGCTCGACCAGCTCCACGAGCTGGCCACCGAATTGGCCGACCAGGCCCCGACCGGCACGCTCGTCGACGTCACCCTCGGACCGCCGGCGCCCCGGCCGCAGAAGTCGTTTGGCATCGGCCTCAACTACAAGAGCCACGCCGAGGAATCCTCGATGGAGCTGCCAGAGCACCCGGTCGTCTTCACGAAGTTCCCGTCGTGCCTCTGTGGTCCCACGACCGAGGTCGAGCTGCGAAGCGACGGCTGTGACTACGAGGGCGAGCTGGTGGTCGTCATCGGCCCCGGCGGCAAGGACATCGCCGCTGACGACGCGTGGAAACACGTCGCCGGGCTCACGGTCGGCCAGGACATCTCCGATCGCCCGGCCCAGTTCATGGCCAAGCCACCCCAGTTCAACCTCGGCAAGTCGTTCGACACCTTCGGCCCCATCGGGCCGCTCCTGGTCTCGGTCGACGAGCTGGCCGATCGCAACGACCTGCGCATCCGCACCGAGGTCAACGGCGAGGTCCGCCAGGACGACACGACCGCAAACCTGATCTTCGACGTGCCGACCTTGATCGCCCACCTGTCCCAGATCACGACGCTCGTCGCCGGCGACATCATCTTCACCGGCACCCCGGAAGGGGTCGGCGCGGCCCAGGGGAAGTTCCTGGCCGACGGCGACGTGATCACCACGACGATCGACGGGTTGGGGACGATGACCAACCGCTGCGTGCGGGTCAGCGACTTCACGAGCTGACCGGAACCTCCGTGCGGCTAGGCGCTTCGCTCCCGATCGCGGCCCTCGGCGGTGGCCCGCTCACCGCGGCGTCGCTGGCCGACGGCGCCCGGCTGATCGAGCGTCTCGGGTACCGCTCGATCTGGGTGTTCGACGCGGTCGGTCGGGGCTTCATGCTCCCCGACCCACTCCTGGCCCTCGCCGTGGCGGCCACCGTCACCAACCAGGTCGAGCTGGGAACCGGTGTGCTCCAGCTCCCGATCCGGGCGACGCCCGATCTCGCCCACCGCATCCTGACCCTCCACCTCGTCGCCGGTGACCGCTTGCTCCTCGGCGTCGGGCCCGGCTCCACCAGGGTCGACTTCGAGGTGTTCGGCGGTGACTACGAGCAACGCTTCTCCCGGTTCGAGGAGCAGCTGGGCGAGCTGCGGGAGTGGCTGGCCACCGGGTCGTCGGGGGACCACAGCCTGACGCCGTGGCCGGCGGTGTCCGGCGGGCCAGCCCTCTACCTCGCCGGGTGGCGGGGCCGCTGGGTGGAGCGAGCCGCCACCGAGTCGGCGGGCTGGATCGCCTCCGCTGCCTACGCCGACGACGACGCCCTCGCCGACGGCATCGCCCGGTTCCGGCATGCGGGCGGCCGTCGGGCCATCGTGACCAACGTACAGATCGCCGATGACCTCGACCCGGGACTCGATCGCCTCCACCGCCTGGCCGACCTCGGCTTCGACGACGCGATCGTCGTCGACCGCACGCCGAGCGAGGACCGGCTGGCCGAACTCATCACTCGCTGGCTCCGATGACTATCGTCGGTCGGGAGCCGATCGACCGACGCGCCACCCGGAGGACACCCCGTGCTCGACTTCAGACTCAGCCCCGACCTCGAAGCCCTGCGGGATCGAGCCCGGAAGGTGGCCGACGAGGGCGTCGCCCGATTCGGTCGTCACAACGACAGTTGGATCAACGGCTTCTCCAAGGAGTTCGCCCAGGTGATGGCGGGCGAGGGCTGGATCGGCATGGGCTGGCCGAAGGAGCACGGCGGTCACGAGCGGCCACCGCTCGAGCGGGTCATCGTAGCCGAGGAGATGATCAGCGCCGGAGCTCCGATCGCCGCCATGTGGTTCGCCGACCGACAGATGGGGCCATCGTTCATCGCTTACGGAACTCCCGATCAGCAGGCCGAATACCTGCCCACGATGCTGTCGGGTGAGACCACCTGGTGCATCGGGATGAGCGAGCCCGACGCCGGATCCGACCTGGCGTCGCTCAAGACCTCAGCCGTGCGCGACGGCGATCACTGGGTGATCAACGGGCAGAAGATCTGGACCAGCTTCGGCGACGTCGCCGACTACTGCTACCTGATCTGCCGGACGACCACCGAGGGACCGCCCCACAAGGGCATCTCGGAGATCGTGGTTCCAATGGACTCCCCGGGGATCGAGGTCCGGCCGATCACCGACATGACCACCAACCGCCACTTCTGCGAGGTCTACTACACCGACGTGCGGGTGCCGATCGAGAACCTCGTCGGGGTGGAGGGGGATGCCTTCAAGCAGACGATGCGTCAGCTCGAACACGAGCGGGGCGGCATCGACCGCCTCGTTTCGAACCGGGCACTGTACGACATCGCGTTCGAGCGGGCCGACCGATCCGATCCGCTCGTCCGCCAGGAGATCGCCGAGCTCGAGATCGGGTACCGACTGGGGCGACTGCTGGTCTACCGAGAGGTGCTCCGGCAGGCTCCGGCCGGGTTCAGCGCAGCCACGAAGTGCTTCTGCACCGAGCATGAGTGGCGGGTCGCCCAGTTCGTGTCGCGAGTGCTCGGCCCCGAAGCCACGCTGTTCGACGACATCACCCACGGGCTCCTCTACGCCCCCGGCTACACGATCATGGGGGGAACGTCGAACATCATGCGGAACATCCTCGGCGAGCGGGTGCTCGGCCTCCCGCGGGAGCCGCGCCCGTCAGCTGCCTGAGGTCGACGCTTCCTCGGACAGCTTCGAGAGCCGGTCGGCCAGGCTCGTCAGCGTCGCCGGGACCTCGACGCTCTTCCGCCGGCTCGTTTCGATCGCACGGTCGGTGGTGACCAGTGCCTCATCGAGCACGGCCCGCTGGCCGGTCTTGGCGTAGAGCCGGGTCAGGTGGTTGGCCAAGTTGTTCAGCCGGCCGGGGAGATCGAGGCTGTCGGCCGGCGTCACCTCCACGGCCCGGCGGGCGGTGGCCACCGCTTCGTCGAGAATCGGTTGCTCGCCGGCAAGGGCGAACAACCGGGCGAGGTGGTTGGCGAGGTTGTTCAACCGGGCTCCTAGCTCGATCCCGTCGGGTGGGGTGACCTCGACTGCCCCGCGGGCGGATGCCACCGCCTCGCCCACGAGGGCCTGGTCGCCGGTCACGGCGAACAACCGAACCAGCCGGTTCGCCTTGTTGTTCAGGTAGCGGGGGAGGGCCTCGTTGTCCGGAGGCGTCGATGCGACCGCCCGGCGGGCAGCGACGACGGCTTCGCTCAGAAGATCCTCGTCGCCGCTGGTGGCTGACAGACGGGCGAGGTGACCGGCTAGTCGATCGAGGTGGGCGGCCAGCTCCGGGTTGGTGTCACCGGTTGTGTCAGCGGCTGTGTCACCGGTTGCGTCACCAGCTGTGTCGACCGCTCGACGACCGATCTCAACCGCCTCCGCCAAGGGTTCGCGGTCGCCGGTCAGGGCGTGCCGATCGGCGAGCCGGCTCGCAAGCACCCCGAGTCTGGTCGCCAGTCCCGGATCGTCGGCATGATCAGCGACGGCGCGGCGGGTGCAGTCGATCGCCTCGTCGAGCGCCCCGCCATCGTGGGTCTCGGCGTAGAGCAGACCGAGGTGATCGCCGAGGCGGTCCAGGCGGGCGGGCAGATCGGAGCTCGCCTCAGGCGTCAGCTCCACCGATCGGCGGGCGTTGCCGACGGCATCGTCGAGGACTTCCCGATCGCCGCTCACGTCGTAGAGGCGTGCCTGGTGGCGCGCCAACCGGTCGAGGTGGCCGGGGAGGTCAGCGCTCTGCGTCGGGGTGGCTTCGACGATCTCGTGAGCCAGCCGGACGACCTCGGTCAGGATTCTTCCGTCGTCGCTCGCCTCCAGGAGCTGCTCGAGGCGGCCGGTGACCCGATCGAGGTGTCGAACCAGGTCGCCGTCGTCAACCGGGCGGATCGCGGCGATCCTCCGGCTCGCGTCGAGCGCCTCGTCGAGCACGGCGCGATCGTTCGAGAGGACGTAGAACCGGGTGAGATGGTTCGCGAGGTTGGTGAGTCGGCCTTGCAGCTCCGGGCTGCTGGCCTGCGTCACCTCGACGGCTCGGCGAGCGGTCGTCACCGCTTCGTCGAGGACGCCGCGCTCGCCGCCGGCGGCGTACTGCCGGGCGAGGTGGTTGGCCAGGTTGTTGAGGCGGGATCCCAGCTCGGCCTCCGAGGCGGTGGTGACCTCGACCGCACGGCGGGCGCTGCCTACCGCCTCGTCGAGCAGGACGCGCTCACCGGTAACTGCGAACAGCCGGGCCAGCCGGTTGGCGAGGTTGTTCAAGTAGCGAGGCAACGACGGGCTGTCCGGGGGCGCCAACGCGACCGCTCGACGAGTGGTCACCACTGCCTCGTCGAGCACGTCGCGTGCTCCGGCGACTGCGTAGAGCCGCCCGAGCTGGTTGGCCAGGCCGTCCAGCCGGGCCGGGAGCTCCGGTGCGGTCTCATCCGTGCTCTCGACGACCCTGCGGGCGGTGGCCACCGCCTCGATGAGCAGTTGGCGCTGGCCGGTCACGGCGTACTGATCGCCGAGCCGGGCGGCCAGCGTGTCGAGCCGGCTCAAGCGTCGCAGGTCGTCCTCATCGGTCAGATCCACGGCTCGGCGGGCCACGGTGAGCGCCTCGTCGATCGCGAGCGGCTCCGCCGAATGCAGGTGGAGCTCGGTGAGATACTCGCCGTAGGAGTCGAGTCGGCCCGGTAGCTCGTCGCTGTCGTCGGGGGTGCCGGCTACCACCTCCCGACCGATCGAGACCACCTCGGCCAGGGAGTCGGCCTCGGTTCGGCTGTCGCCGCCATCGGCTCCCGCGGTGTCGTCGGCGGTGTCCTCGGCAGTGTCCTCGGCGGTGTCGTCGTTGCCGAAGAGGCGGTGTCGGCGAAACAGTGCGTCGGCCAGCTCCAGACGAGCCTCGGGGGTAGCCGACGACCGTCGTCCGAGCTGCTCGAGCACATCTCGCCGGAGGGCGATCTCCTCGTCGAGCAGCTCCTCCGTCGGGGACAATCGCGAGAGGTCGGCGAGCCGGTTGGCGAGGCTGGTCACACGGCGGACCCGCTCCGAGCTGAGCCGCTCGGTTGCGTCGGCCGCCGCCCGGGCCATCTCCACCGACTCCAACAGGACCGTCCGGTCACCTCCCAGCCGGTGGAGATCGACGAGGCGAGCCGCCAACTTGCTCAACCGGGCCGCCCGCTCCGGGCTGTCGTTCGGCGTGGTCTCCACGGTCCGACGAGCGGCGCTGACGGCCTCGTCGAGCACGGCCTGGTCACCGCCGGCGGCGTAGAGGTGGGCCAGTGCGTTGGCGAGAACGTTCCAGCGGTCGGAGGCATCACCGGTGTCGGCCTTGGCGTGATCGATTGCGCCCCGGGCCGACCGAACCGCCTCGTCGAGCACCGAGCGCTCACCGGTGGCACCGAAGAGGTCGACGAGGCGCGACGCCAGGGCGCCGAGATACCGACCGCCGGCAGCGCTGTCGTCGCCGAGGAGATCGACCGCGGCCCGGGCCCGCGCCGCCGCCTCCTCGAGCACCTCGAGGGAGCCGGTGATCGCCGCCGAGCGGGCCAGGTTGGTCGATAGTGCGTGGAGATGCTCCGACAGCTGGGGATCGTCTGGCCGGGCCGTCTCAATCAGCTCTCGACCGGTGCTGATCGCTTCGTCGAGCTTGGACTGGGCCCCGGTCACTCGGTGCAGGTCCGCGAGGCGGTCGGCGAGGTCGGCCAGGAAATGTGTACGAAGGGGATGCCCGGGCCCCGAGGTCTCGACCGCCCGGCGAGCGACGTCGACCGACTCCTCGATCGTCTCGACGGGACCCGAAGCGGCGAACGCTGCGACCAGGTGGGCCGACAACCGGCTCAGCGTCGCCGGCAGAGTCGGCCCGTCGGCGGGGGTGGCGTCGACCGCCTCCCGAGCGACCGTCACGACCTCGTCGAGTGCGGCCGAGCCAGGCTCACCCCCGGCCTGGGCCCGGTGGTAGTCGGCGAGACGGTCGGCGAGGGCGGTGAGCCGAGCCCCGCGACCTTCCTGATCGCCGCCGACCGAGACCGCCCGTCTAGCGACGGTCACGGACTCCTCGATCGTGTCCGCGTCTCCCGTCTCAGCGAACAGCACGCCAAGCCTCTCGGCGAGCGCGGTGAGCCGCGGTGCGAGGTCCGGGCTTACGTCCTCGGTCCCTGCGACCACGTCGCGTGCCGTTGCGACCGCGTCGAGGAGCACCGCGCGGTCTCCGCTCCGCTCGTAGGCCTGGCCGAGGCGGCGCGAGAGCTTGTCGAGGAGCACGAGGCGGCCGGGGCCACCCGGTCCGACGGCTTCGATCGCTCGGCGGCTGACGTCGACCGCCTCGTCGAGCTCGTCGCCGGATCGGCTGAGCGCGTAGCTCTCGTCGAGGCATTCGGCCAGATCGTCGAGATAGCCGGCAAGCACGGCCGGCTCGGGCCGGGGCGTGGTCCGGGTCGCGCTGCGGGCGAGCTCGACCGCCTCGGCCACCATCCTCGCGTCCGGCTCGGTCCGGTGCAGCAACAACAACCGGCCAGCCTGCCGATTGAGCTTCGCCGCGAGGGAAGCATCGTCATCGGCCGCGATATCGAGCGCTCGACGGCCAGTGGCGACGGCCTCTCGCAACAGCTCGAGCCCGGCGGGAGTCGCCTCGTCCTCGCCGGACGGCTCGACGGCGTCCTCGTATGCCGTCTCATCGTCGCCCGGCAGGTCGACGGGCCCGTCGGCACCCGGCTCATCGTTCACCCCGGGGCGGCCGGCCGAACCATCGGTCTCCCCCTCATCGTGCACCCCGGGGCCGGCCGAACCATCGGTCTCCCCGTCATCGTTCACCCTGGGGCCGGCCGAACCATCGATCGGCGGGCGGGGCCCCCCCCCGGCCC
>JAOTYQ010000232.1 GCA_029861725.1 Acidimicrobiia bacterium
TCTACACGAGGGCCGGCGGCGTCGAGCCGGCGGGAGCGCTCGGCGAGTGCGTCGGCGACGTGTGGGTGGGTGACGAGGTCGAGATCGTCGGGGCCGCCTACTTCATGCCCCGAGTGGTGACCGGCCCGGACCACTTCGACGGATTCACCGGCGACCTCGACAACTGGCACATCCACTACAACCTCTGCCGGCTCGACGGGCGTGACGTGACCGTGATCCCGGCCGACTGCGGGCCGGGCACCCCCGACGGTCCGGTCGATCAGCCCCGAGGTGATGCGAGCGAAGGCTGGATGATCCACGCATGGGCCGAACCCCGCCACGACAACCAGCTCGGCGTCTTCTCGATGTGGAACCCCACGCTGTGGCCCGTCGCCACCCCATCAACGGTGGCGGCTCGAGGCTCGCTCAGCGGCGCGACCGATGGCACGAGCGTGATCACCGACTTCGAGCTGCCCAACGTCACCGTCGATCGGCCTGGCACCTTCAGGTTCTTCAACGCCGACGGCGAGGCGCACACCGTCACCGCCGGCTCGCCAACCGATCCGAGCGACCTATTCGACACCGGCGTGATCGCCGGCAACGACGCCAACGAGATCTCGATCTCCGAGCCGGGGACCTATTCCTATTTCTGCGAGATCCACCCGACGATGCAGGGAACGATCACGGTCGGGTAGCGGCTCGCAGCTGCGCCCCACCGGACTGAGCCACCGGTCGCCCGATCCCCTATCGCCGGCAACATCGCACGGGGAACACCCCGGTGCCGCGGGTGTCGACATCGTCGACAATCAGACTCGACAGAGGACCGAGCACCAGCGTGGTGAAGGAGGCACGATGCCATGAGGCCAGGCACAACCTTCCCTGGAGCCGCTGTCTCTGCGTGGGTCGCATCGGCTCGGGCCGACGTGGCGAACGAGCAGGTGCTCGACCAGAGCCGATGCGTCGACTGGCTCCTCGACTGCTTGAACGCGGCCCGCCGCCCAACGGTCCGGGCGATCATCTGCGAGGCGCTGGCCGGGCTGTCGCAGGCCCGCACCGTTGCTGGCGCCGAGTTCCGGCTCGCCCTCGATCACGTCGACCTGGCGCTCCAGGTCGACGCGGCGTTCGACCACCTCGATCTCACCGCCAGCTGAACCGCCCTCCGGGGGGTGCCTGCATCGCCTCGATGATGATGTCGGCGTGGCAGGCGACGTCGAGCTGGCAGTAGCAGGCGACGCCGCTGGCCGCTCGCAGCGGGTCGAGGAAGTGCGGGTCCTCGTCGAGCCGCTGGGCCAACCAGCGGCGATAGCGGGCCATCACGTCCGGTCGGTCGGCCTCGCGCTCGAGCCGATACGGATTCCCCCACCGCGACGGCCGAGCGACGGACTTCACGCCATCGGGCAGGCGCTCGCCTCGGCGCTGTCGGAAGCGGCGCAGCGCCGGTGCTCCCCGGCCGGCTCGACCGTCGCCGGCTTCGGCGTCGAAGGCGTCGACGAGACGCTTCGGGGCACGCAGCCGCCACGACTCCGTCACGAGCTCGGCCGCTTCGCTGGCGTCGACCGCATCGAGCCGAACGAGCACGATGGGATGCCCGTCGTAATGGGGGATGGTGAAGAACTTGGCTGGCTCCGACTCGATCAACGCCTCCTTCTCCTCGATCGACTCCACCCATACGACCAACGCCTCGGGATCGTCGCGCACCCACGAGAACATCCTCGGCTTGGTCCGCCATGACGGCCGGCCGCCGTAGCTCTCGTGCTCGAACGCCCCGGGCAGGGCAAGGGCCGCACTGCGCAGCTGATCGATCGTGACCACGGCATGCATTGTCGCACCCCGTGACGGACGGCGCCGACCAGGGCGACCGGCACCGATCCCGGGACCGTCCTACCCGTCGCTCTCGCCTCGGCCGTGCCGCACAACGACGAGAGTGACATCGTCGTTGACCATCGCCCCGCTGGCCCGTTCCTGGTCGAGGCGGGCCTCGATCTGCGTCGCCCCTGCATCCCGGATCCAGCTCAGGCGGTCGCCGGGCTCGGCTAGCAACCATTCGGCCAGGCCGTCGCTGGCGACGAACAACGCATCGCCCGGCACCATGTGGCCGACGGTGCGACACCACAGCCCCGCTGCTGGATCGTTGGTCTGCAGCATCGATGGCGTGCTGGTGAACTGCTCCGGGCGCTCGAGCGGGAACGCGCTCAGGAGCTCTCCCCCTGCATCGGTGGCCAGCACGCAGCAGTCACCGACAACCGACGCCTCCCACTCCCCGCTCTCGGAGATAGTGACCCCGGCGAATGTGGCGTAGGAGCCTCGTCGCTGCGCCTCGACAGCCCACCAGTCGGCATCGGGCTCCAGAGCGGTGACGTCCTGCCACGCCTGTGCGCACGCTTCCACGAAGCCCTCGTGTCCATCCGAGAGCGGCGCCGGCCCGGCACCCACGAAACGCTCGACGAGGAGTCGCGACCACTCGCCCGATGCGTAGGCGCTGGAGGCGCCGTCGGCCACTGCGACCAGGTGACCATCGCGAGCTATCGCACTGGCGTCCTCATTCTCACACTCGTCTGCTCCGTGCTTGGAGAGGGTGAGCACCCGGGTGGTCAGCAAGCCTGTGTCGTGGCTCGGGGCGACGACCGGTCCCGCCGTCGACGTCGCCGGCGCACGATGGTGGTGCTGCCCCGAAGAACCGGCTGCCGGCCGGCGGCGGGCTCCCGGTGGGACCGTGCGACCCGTTGCGGTCCGGACTGCAAGGATCCCGCTTCGCAGTGCGACCAGCACCAGTCCGGCCGCCATCACGAACGGCCAGTCCGTACCAAGGCTCGGCACCACCAGCACGGCGATGGCGGTGACCCCGATGGTCGCTATCACGCCAACGCCGAGGCGGTCGTAGGTGACCGACGTCATCGCAACAGGTGTCCCACCGAAGTACCGACGTTCAGAAAGCTCACGACATTGCGGAAGTCGGCGTTCGCCCCGAACCCGCGGGCGCCCGGGGAGATCTGGAACCCCTGCGACCGCGCGACCTCGATCATGAACTCCGGGAGCTCGCTCGACATCTCCCATAGCAGCATTGTGTGCGGCGACGCGGTCGACGGCGCGCGCTCGTCGAAGAGACGCATCTTGTCGTCACCACCGATGCCGAGGTTGAAGAAGAGCACGTTGCCGTCATCGGTGTGCAGCGAACGGAGCCGATCGGCCCACTGCGAAGGGCTGCCGTCGGTCGATTCGCCGTCGGACAGATTGATGACGATCGGGGGAAAGGCCGCCGGGTACTCATCGCACCACGCCCGCACCAGTCGCCCCGCGTTGTCGAGGGCGGTGCACATCGGCGTGCCACCTCCGGCGAACGGATCGACCCAGACCGGCATCACGTACTTCTGTGGGGGTGCGCCCTCGACCGCCCGCTCCCGCTCCTCGATACGCAGGGGATGCTGAGCCAGGTCGGTGGTCCAGGCCCACCAGTCGTCGGCGAGCGCGCCCTGAAGGACCGAGCCGACGAGCGGGTTGCCGTTCTGGTCGGTGCCGTACCCGATGATCGCCACGGCGAAGTAGGGGCGGGGCGGTTCACCTATCGCTTTCGTACACCGCTGGACGAGCTCGAACAACAGCCCGTTGAGCTGGTCGGCGACGGTCGTGGCCTTGGTCAGGGGCATCCCGGTAATGCCGTCGCCCATCGACTCCGACTGGTCGACGAGGAAGACGATTGCACCCGGATGTTGTCGATCGATTCGTTGCTCGTACATCGAGTCAGCTCGCTGCCCGCTGCGTGAATCGTATGTAGGAGCCCCCGACTCGGACCACGTCTCCCGATTGCAGCGGATGGGCGGCGCTCGGGTCACCGGGAATCGCTCGGCCACTGAGGTGGACCGAACCAAACGCGATCAGCTGACCCCGCCCGTCGACGATGTTGATTGCGGCGTGCTCGCCCAGCACGCCCGGTCCCTGGAGAACGAGCCTGGCCGACGTATCGGAGCCGATCGTGTTCCGGTCCTTCAAGAGAACCTCCGAACCAGCCATCCTTCCCTCCATGACCGTCAGCACGGCAAGCGCACCCGACCGGCGGGCGGTGGCGACAGCTAAGCCGATCAGCGCCGAGACCACCGCGGTGGCGGCCAGTGTCGACGGGTTGAACGGCTCGACCCGGAGGCGCTCCTCGAAGATGGAAGCTGCGGTGGTGGCGTGGAGCAGTCCGCCGACGAATCCTGCGAAGGCCCCGGCGACGACACCGAACAGGGCAGCCCGGGCCGATTGCCGTGCCCCGAGGGCGAGACCGACGACGGCCGCGACTACCGCCCAGGCGACAGCGACGGCGACGACGGGCACGTCGACCTCTGTGACCGCGTCGACCGATGTGCCCCGTTCGATGGCAGCCGCAACGCGGGCGTTTTCGATCGGTCCTTGCAGAATAAGGTCGGCGACCGGGAGCGCAATCAGTGCCACGATCGCGGCCAGGGCGAAGCCCGTCAGTGCTCCGGTGGCGGCCCGAGAAGCGCGTCCGCTGGTCCAGCCGTCCCAGCCGAGGACCGCCGCACCGATCAGACCGGCGACGAGGGCGATGAAGACCCCAGCCCTGGCTGCGTGGTGGATGCTGGGCTCGACCAGTCCGAACAGCAAGCAGCCAGCGAGCCCGGCGAGCACACCACCCAGTGCGCTACCGATCGGGCCCGACCGGAGCTTGGACGGGGAGCCCGCTGGGCCGCGGTCACCGCCGGTTGCGAGGCTCGATGCGCCATGGCCCACCGCGGCCGAGCCCGGATATCGGGGCGGCGTGGCGGACACGGTCGGAGAATTGGCTGCGCTCGTCTCAGCGTAGTCCCACCAGTTCGCCTCTTGCAGCCCCCTGTTGTCGAGCGCGCCCGGAACCGGTCCGGTGACCGGAGCAGCCGAGCGCATCTGGTCGATCACAGAACTCTGCTCCGACCGCCTGAACATCTGGTCCAACGGGAGCAACGTCGCCTCAGCCGTGGCGCCGAGCAGACCACGCAGACGCTCGGCCCCAGCTCGCACCCACTCGTCGGGACTGGCTTGCAGCCTTGGCCACACCGGGGCGGAGAGGTCGACGAGATCGGTCTGTCGCAAGACGAGGTTCTCACCACCCAACTGGTCGGCGAGGGAGGGGTCGGCAGCAAGCGCCCTGAGCGAAACGTCTATCAAGAGGGCAGAAAAGGAGTCGACCAGCGGACCCCAACACTGCTCGGACCGATGCGGATGCTGGTAGTTGGGGTGGCCGAGCTCGTCGGGCGGAGGATAGGACGCCGAGGACACCCATACTCCGTCGAGATCGACCAGTGTGATGGAGAGGTCGTCACCGACGAGAATGTTGCCGTGCTGCAGGTCGCCGTGAGCGATGCCGGTCGCCTGCAGCTGGCCAACCGAGCGATAGAGGGCGTCGGCCAGCGCGCCGAGCCGCCGGGGATCATCGACCACCAACTCTTCGACGACGATGTCCAGGCGGCGCCCTGCGATCCAGGGCATCATCACGACCGGCCAGGAGCGACCTTGGAGTACGATCCCCTCGTCGATCCAGGTCGCGCCGGCGAGAGTCGTCGGCTGCGTGAGCTCGCCGACGTGGGCGCTGAGCGCGAGGTAGCGGGTCCGACCGTCCGACGGAGCCGAGGTGAAGCAGCGCAGTGCGTGATACCGGCGGTGCGGATCTTCTAGTAGGAAGACGACGGCGTTCTGGCCGGTGGCCGCGGTGGGAACACCCAGCGCGCTGGTCACCGGTCTGGTCGAGGCGAGCGACGGCGCGACGAACGCCGTGTCCGGCATCTGCACCGCACTCGTATAGTCGGTGCTCGTCGGCCAGTTGGTTGCGTACTGCGTCATTCTTGGTCCCACCAGTCCTTGCCGTCGTACGCAGGAGGCAGGCTCGGCGCCCGACGGTCCTCGGGCTCGTCGGGCGGGTGGAGTGACGCCTCCAGCCGCTCGACGAACTGGGCCGCCGTTCGGGGCCGATGCTCTGGCTTCTTGGCCAACGCCGATGCGAAGAAGGCGAGCCGCTCGGGACGGTTGTCGACCATCGGGATGTCGTGCTCCGCGATCCGGACGATGTAGGCCAGCTGCGAGTCGTTGGGATCGTTGCTATGGAAGGGCGGCTTGCCGGTGACGATCGTGAACAGGGTCGACGCGAGGGAGTACAGATCGGAGCGCTCATCGCGCCGGTCGGTTCCACCGCTAAAGGTCTCTGGCGGCGAGTGGGCAAGCGAGAACGCTCGCACCTGGGTGGAGGTGGCCTCTCGGATCGAAGCGATGCCGAAGTCGGCGAGCTTGGTAACGCCGCTGGTGCCCAGGAGGATGTTCTCGGGCTTCACGTCCCGGTGGACTATTCCCTGCGAGTGACCGTGGCCAAGGGCATCGGCCACTGGGAGGATGTACTCGACGGCCTCTTTCCAGCCGAGGGGTCCTTCGTCCGCGATCAGGTTGGCCAGGGAGCCCTTGGCGAGATACTCCATCACGAGATACGGATAGCCCATCCCCGTGTAGCCGGAGGAGTGCGGCGTCACCACGTTCGGGTGTCCGTCCATGCGGCCCATGGTCAACTGCTCCCGCTCGAAGCGACGTCGGCCGCCGTCGTCGAGGTTGTAGAGCACTTTGACGGCGACAGTCCGCCCGAACCGCTCGTCCCATGCTGCGTACACGGTGGCGAACCCGCCCGAGCCGATCTCCTTGCACTCGCTGAGCCCCTCGATTCCGAGGTCAACCCAATCCACCACGCCGACCGTCCCTCCACGAACTGCGCTGTCAGCCCGAACACAGACTAGTCTGGATGTCGGCGCATGGTTTCGCGACTCCCTGAGCACCGGATGGCGCAGCGCGGCGGGCGACGGCCCGGGAGGCGGGGATTGGCTAGGCCGCCAGTCGGACCGTTCGGCACCGGTCGAACTCCGAGCTCTCGCTGAGCGCGACCTCGGTCAGGCCGTCGACTCGATCGACGAGGGCAGACCACAGATGGCGGACGATCTCCTCGACCGTCGGCTCCCGCTCCCACAGCAGGGGCTGGTAGCCCTTCCACTCGCCGACGTCCTCATCGGTCAGGTACCGGCCCCGCCACGGTTCGATCGTCTCGAGGAGCAACCGCTCCAAGTCATCGGCCGGGTAGACCTTTGAGCAATCGACCGGCCCGAGCACGGTCGCTTCCACCGACCACGCGTGCGTGTGAATCAACCCGTCGACTCGATGCCCCCAGCGTGCGTGAACAGCGGCCGTGATGGTCAGCCTCATCGTCTCTCTCCTCAGCGAGCGGTTAGCTCTTCGTCGGCAGTACCTCCAGGTCAGTCCGACTCTGCAATGCCCGAACAGATGCTCCCATGATGCCACGATCGAGCACGATCGGAGACCAACATCTCGACCGGAAACCACCGTCCCGATCATGCCGTTCGTCTGGGTTCCTAGGGCCGGATCCGGCCGCTGATGATGTCGGCCGTGATGTCGTTGGCCCGCTGGCGGACGTCAACGGGCAGCTGATAATCGGGGTTGAGCTCGATGACCAGGCCGCCGTTCGACAGCTGGGCGAGGTACGAACGGCCCTCGCGAGTGCCGGCGTCGATGTCGGCCACGATCGGCCGCAGCGCGACCTCCCAGTGGTACACCTGAGAGGCTACGACGATGTTCGGCGCCATCGGCGCCTGGCTGGCCTGCGTACCGAACCACAAGACGTCGTGCTCACTCGCCACCGACACGGCTCCGACAACCATCTCGGCTGTGCCGGTCATCACATCGGCGCCTGCTCCGACGTGGCGCTCGGCCACTTCGGCGGCGAGCGTGATGTCGGCGAATGATCCCGTGTACTCGATCAGGACTTTGCTGGACGGTGCTTGGGCTCTGACCCCGGCGTCGAACCCGTCGATGTACCGCTCGGCGTCGGCGACCTGGATCGGGCCGACGACCCCGATGACATCGCTCGTGCTGAGCATCGCGCTCATCGCTCCCATGACGTAGCCGCCCTCTTCGGCGGCGGCATCGTAGGCGTAGAGGTTCGGTAGGCCGAAGGTGTCGCTGGCCGTGCCCCAGCCGAACGTGACGCCTGGGTTGTCGGTGACGATGGCGCGAAGCTCGTTCCCGAACTCGACGCCGTGGGCGATGATCAGGTCGTAGTCGGCGGCGGCGTAGCTTCGGATCGCGTCGGCGGCCTCGGCTGGCACGAACGTGTTGTCGGTGATGTCGACCTCGACGTTGCCGCGCTCGGCGGCGATCACGTTGATCGCGTCAACCATGCTCTGGGTGAAGGCGAGATCGTTGCTCGCGCTGGGGGCAACGAGGGCGATCCGGAGCGTCTCTCGGCTGTCGGGCACGGGGGCCCCTGCGGCCGAGTCGACCTCGAACTCGACCCGCCGTTCGAGACCGGCCAGGTCGTCGGAGCCGGATGCGCCGGC
>JAOTYQ010000233.1 GCA_029861725.1 Acidimicrobiia bacterium
GGGCCGACTCGCTCGCCCTCCTGGCGCTGGCGACCGCCGCCGATCTCGACGTGACCGCGGTCCATGTCGATCATGGCCTCCGGCCGACCTCGGCTGGCGAGGCCGACGTGGTCGCAGCGGCCGCCGAGCGGTTCGGCGCCGGTTTCCGGACCGAGCGGGTGGTGATCGACGACGGCCCCGACCTGGAACAACGAGCGCGCCTCGCCCGGCGGGCCGTGCTCGGAACCGACGCTCTCACCGGCCACACCGCCGACGACCAGGCCGAGACGGTGCTGATCAATCTGCTACGGGGCGCTGGGCCGACCGGCTTGGCGGCCATGCGGGCTGGGGGGACCCACCCGATCCTGGCGCTCCGCCGGGCCGAGACGACGGCGCTGTGTGCTGAGCTCGGCCTCGATCCGGTCCTCGATCCCAGTAACGACGACCGGCGCTTCCTCAGGAATCGGATCCGCCACGAGCTGCTCCCACTCATCGCCGAGCTGTCCAAGCGGGACCCGGTGCCGCTGCTGTGCCGGACGGCCGATCACACCCGCGTCCTCGTCGACGATCTCGAGCTGCTGGCCGCCGACATCGACCCGACCGACACCCGGACCCTGCGAGAGCAACCTCAGAGCGTCGCCAGCGCAGCGCTTCGGGCCTGGCTCCGAGACGAGCGCGGACACCAACCTTCGAGCGCCGAGCTCGACCGGGTCCTCGCCGTCGTGCGGCACGAGGTGGTGGCCTGCGAGATCAGCGGGCACCGACGGGTCAGCCGCCGCGACGGCCGGCTCGTGCTCGACGAGTCGCCGCCGACCTGACCCTGGCCGGCCCCCTTTCCCATCGCGCGGCTGGCGAAATCACTCCAAACCTGCGCTCCTCGGTCCCCGTACGGCTCGGTACCTCCGCCACTACCATGAGGAGACCGATGACCCCCCGAGTCCTTGGAATCCTCAACGTCACCCCCGACTCCTTCAGCGACGGAGGGTGCTTCGTCGCCGTCGAGGACGCGGTGGTTCATGCTCAGTCGATGCTCGCAGCCGGTGCCGACATGGTCGATGTTGGTGGCGAATCGACCCGTCCTGGGGCCGAGCCGGTCGACGTCGACACCGAGCTTCGCCGGGTCGTACCGGTGATCGAGGCGCTCGAAGGCCGTTGCCGGATCTCGGTCGACACCCGTCGAGCCGAGGTGGCCCGAGCTGCGGTGGCAGCAGGGGCGTCCATCATCAACGACGTCGGCGCCAACCTCGGGTCGGTGGCGGCCGAGCTGGGGACGGGGTGGATCGGGACCCATGTGCGCGGCGAGCCGGCAACGATGCAGCGCGATCCCCACTACGACGACGTGGTGGCCGAGGTCTGCGAGTTCCTGACGAGCGTCGCCACCGCAGCGAGGACGGCCGGTGTCGAGGAGATCTGGATCGATCCGGGCTTTGGTTTCGGCAAGACGTTGGACCACAATCTGGCCGTGTTGGCCAATCTGGATCGCCTGGTCGCCACCGGCTGGCCGGTAGCGGTCGGGACGAGTCGCAAGGCGATGCTCGGCACCTTGCTGGCCCGGTCCGACGGAAGCGACGAACCGGTGCCGGTCGACGACCGGCTCATCGGCTCGGTGACCACCGCAACCTATGCGATGGTGTGTGGGGCGGCCCTCATCAGGGTTCACGACGTCGCGGCGGCCAAGCAAGCGGCAACCGTAATCGCGGGCGACAAGCACCCCAGGAGTACATGATGGCGAAAGGAAAGTGGGCGCAGGGCATCCAGCCCCGCCAGTTCCACTGGATCATCACCGACAAGCTGGCGATCTGTGAGCGGCCAGGAGGCTATGGCACCAACCATCGGCGGGTCCGCCGGCAGGAGGAGGTGATCTGGATCCGGGAGAACGGCTTCGCGTTCGTCATCTCGCTCATACCGTCCGATCACAACCTCCACAGCTACGACGAGCTCGGCATGCCCTGGAAGCACTGGCCGTTCGCCCCTGGGCTTCCCCTCGACACCGCTCTCCCGCAGATCTACACCGAGCTCAGCAACCTGCTCGGCAGCGACAAGAAGCTCCTGTTGCACATGGAGGAGGTCGGCGACCGCATGGCCGGCTTCGTTGCCGGCTACCTGCGATGGACGGAGATGGTGCCGGTCACCTTCGAGGCGATCACCGTGGTCGAGCGGATCCTCGGCCGCCAGATGGGCCCGACCGGTCGGGCGATCGTCACCGCCGCCGAGGAAGCGGCGACCTCGGGCCGCTGGCCCCCACCCGGCGGCCCCGACGATGGGCCGGAGGGCAGTCCGGAAGCGGCCGAATCGACCTCTGGTGGCTGACCAGCCCAGGGACCGGATCGAGGTCCGGGGCCTGGAGCTGCTCGTGCTGTGTGGCGTCCTTCCCGAGGAGCAAGCCCGCAAGCAGCCGTTCCGCTTCGATCTCGACCTCTATCTCGACCTCGGCGCTGCCGGCCAGTCCGATGAGCTGGCCGACACCGTCAACTACGGCGAGATCGTCGATCTGCTCGCCGCCGAGCTCGGCGCTGACCGGTTCTTCCTGTTGGAGCGCATGGCCGAGCGCGCCGCCGAGCTCGTCATGACGGACCCACTCGTCGATGAGGTCACGGTGACCGCCCGCAAGATTCGACCGCCGGTTCCGGTCCACGTCGACACGACCGGTGTCCGGATCCATCGCAGGCGACCCGCCGATCGGGTCTGAGCCGGTGGCTGCCGGCACCGTCCGGGCGTTCCTGGGCCTCGGATCGAACATCGGCGACCGGCGGGCTGCCCTGCGCACCGCGGTGGCCGCCATGCCCGACGTGGTCGCGGTGTCACCGCTCTACGAGACCGACCCTGTAGGAGGCCCCGAGCAGGATCCTTACTTCAACGTAGTGGTCGAGCTGGAGACGACCGCCACGCCCCGTCAGCTGCTCGAGCGGTGTCGGGAGCTGGAGGCGGCGGCCGACCGTCGACGGACCGTGCGCTGGGGTCCGCGGACGCTCGATGTCGACGTGCTCCTCGTTGACGATCTCGTGGTCGACGACGACGACCTGGTCGTGCCCCATCCCCGGATGCACCTACGCAACTTCGTGATGGTGCCACTGCTCGATCTCGACCCGGCCCTCGTTGTCGCTGGATACGACCCCGCAACCGCGCTGGGCCAGGTGCGAAGCCTCGGTCCTCTGTAGCGGGCCCTGCACCGGTTCGGAGCCGCCGGGTGCTCAGCGGGTGAGGCGAGGGTCGACGGCCAGGAGCAGCGCGTCGGCGAACAGGTTGACGACCGCCAAGATGGCGGCAGCCACGAACAGCGCACCGGCGATCGCCAGGACGTCGCGCCGGCCAATTGCGATGAGCACGTAGTCGCCGAAGCCGGGCAGGGTGAAGACCCGCTCGATGATCAGCATGTTGCCGAGCACGAGACCCGACTGGGCGCCGATGGCGGCCACCATGGTCGGCGCCGCCGGTCGTAGTGCATGGGTTCTGACGATCCTGGCCGGCGAGATCCCCTTCGATCGCGCCAGCTGCACATGATCGGAGAGGAGCTGTTGGAGCATCTCGGCGCGAAGGAGCACGAGATAGGTGGCGGCGGTGGTCAGGGCGAGCGTGATCGACGGCAGCAGCATCGACTTGAGATGCGGCAAGAGCCCTTCGCCGAGTGGCGTGTATCGTCCGAACGGGAGGATCTGGATCCCCCATGACAGCCCGAACATGTCGATGTCGCCCACTGCGAAGATGTAGATGAAGATCAGCCCACTCACGAAGATCGGCACCGCCAGGCCGAGCAGGCCGATCGCTCGGAACACCACGTCGACCAGCTTGCCCCGGAACTGGGCTCCCAGCAGCGCACCGGGGATTGCGATGGCCAAGGCCAGGAGCTGGCTGTAGACGAGCAGTTGCATCGAGACCGGGATCGTACGGCTCAGCCCTTCCTCGACCGTCTCCGAATAGGTGGTGTCGCCCATCTCTCCGGCGACGAGGTCGCCGATCCAGGCCACGTAGCGCTCCATCGCCGGAACGAGTCCGGTGGCGTCCTGCCGACCGGCGTCTGGATAGTTGTGGACCAGGAACCACACGATGGCCATGGCGACGAACATCGTGCCACCGACCCGGAACAGGCGACGGACCAGATACTGGCGGGATCCGCCTGGCAAGAGCCAGAGCCCGAGCAGGGACAGGGCGCCGAGGCCGACGAGGAGCGGAACACCTCCGACGACCACCGAGCCGAGCGTGATCGTGAAGGCGGCGGCGGTGACGATCGACACCCGGCGAGCGGTCTCGGTGCCTGCGAGGCGATACCAGAGACGGCCGATCAGACCGGACAGCCCGCTCATCGACGAGGAAACCCGGCAGCGCCCGGTTCGGGCAGCCTGGGCGACTGAGTGATCGAGCGCGTGAGCGTGAGCGAGTCCTCTCCGGCTGGCCGGCCCTTGCCGGCTCCTCTCCATGATGGCATCGGCCGGGCGAGCTGGCTACCGCGGTGGACCGGCGGGTTCGGTCACTGCAGCTCGGGGAGCCGGATCACTACCAGCGGTGTCGTCCTCTCGTCCTCGGCGGTTGGCAGGTCGGTGATCGATCGGCGGCGGCCGACGACTTGGATGAGCAACCGGGCGCCGTCGTCGGCCCGAGCGATCCCCTTGGCCCGGACCGTGTCGGTCGGCAGCTCGTCGAGCAGGCGCTCGAGCTCAGGCCGTCCGACCGGCTCGGGGAGCTCGAGCGCGCTCGTGACGTGACGGTCGAACAACGTCGGCTGCGGTATCTCCGCCGTGCCCTCGGGTCGCCGGCCCCCGAGCTCGAGCAGCGAGGCGGCGACCGTCGGGCCGCTGGCGACGACTGGCGTCGACGGGGCGATCGCCGAAACCCGGGACCGGGTCTCGGCGGTGGCGTCCGGGTCGACGAGGTCGAGCTTGGTGAGCACGACCAGATCGGCCGCCTCGATCTGGGTGGTGAGCAGCCGCGCCGCCAGCGGGTCGGCGAGGCGATCGGCGAGCTCCGTGACATCGACCGCGCACAGCACGCCGTCGAGCTTGAACCCTGCCGACGACGCCCACGGCAGTACCCGGTTGGGATCGGCGACGCCACTCAGCTCGACGACCGCGTGGTCGGGGGGCTGCTCACGAGCTCGGAGCCGGTCGATGGCGACGGCGAACCCCTCGCTGAGGCTGCAGCACACGCAGCCGTCGGTCAGCTCGATCGTGTCGCCGTGGCGGGCCCGGATCAGGGCAGCATCGATGTTGATCTCTCCGATGTCGTTCACGAGGACGGCGAGTGGCCGATCGCTGATCGCCAACAGCTCGTTGAGCAGGGTGGTCTTGCCGGCCCCGAGGTAGCCGGCGAGGAACGTCATCGGCACCCGTCGCCCATCCCACGGGAGGTACTCCGGCTCCTGGTACTCCACCATCGCACGCAGTATGGCCGGGGCCGGTGACGATAACCTCCACGGCAATGACCGCGACTATCCGGGTCGATCTCCGGGCCCCTCTGGCCGATGTTCGGTTCCTGGTCGAGCGGGCCCTGGCCGAAGATCTCACCCCCTTCGGCGACCTGACCTCGTCGCTCCTCGATCCCGGGTTGACCGCGACCGCCACGTTCGGGGCCAGGGCCGACGGCGTGCTGGCCGGGTGTCTCTGCGTCGAGGAGACGTTCGCCGCCGTCGACGTCCACCTCTCGGTCGACTGGGACAAGACCGACGGTGACCGGGTGCGTGCCGGCGAGGTGTTCGCAGTCGCCCGCGGCCCGTTTGCCACGATGCTGACCGCGGAGCGGACGGCCCTGAACTTCCTCGGCCATCTCTCCGGGGTGGCGACCAACGCGGCCCGATGGGTCGCGGTGGCGGCGGGACGAGTCATCGTCTGGGACACACGCAAGACGACGCCCGGCTACCGCTCGCTCCAGAAGGCGGCCGTGCGGGCGGGGGGAGCGGCCAACCATCGCGGCAACCTGTCGGACTGGCTCATGTTCAAGGACAACCATCTGCTGGGGACGACGATCGCGGCGTCGGTCGCCGAGGCGCGCCGCCGGTGGCCGGGCCGGACCGTTCATGTCGAGGCCGACACCGAGGCGCTGATGGTCGAAGCGCTCGACGCCGGGGCCGACATCATCCTCCTCGACAACTTCACCCCCGACGAGCTCGTCGAGCTGGTCGCCGCGGTCGCCGCCTGGGAGGGCCGCACGGGGCGGTCCCGACCGCTCCTCGAAGCGTCGGGCGGGATCACCCTCGACACCCTCGACGGGTACGCCGACACCGGCGTCGATCTCGTCTCGTCGGGCGCGATCACGAACTCGGCCACCGTGCTCGACATCGGGCTCGACGTGATCGCCCACGGCTGAGGTCGCCCGCCGAGCCGCCGGTAGTGGTGCGACACTCCGCTAATCGATGGGTTGCTGCTAGATTCGGTGGCCTCTCGGAGCTGAGGCTCCCGATCGATGCACGATTCGTATGAGAAAGGGCGGGGGGCCCGGCGGATCAGCACGTCCACCTGACCTCGTTCCTCTGACGTCAGCCGGCGATGCGTGACTTCATCGCGTCTCCTCGCGTCCTTTCATCGGAAGGAACCGCAATGTCGGAACACATCATCGGCACGAGCCAAGCCGCAATCGACGGCTACGAGGCCGAGGCCATCGCAATCTTCACCAGGGTCAACGAGCGGATGCAGCAGCTCGTCACCCGGGCGTTCGGCCTCACCTACGAAGGACCCGACGCCGAGACCGTCTTCAATCCGGGCCTCAACCGCCTGGCCAATGAGTCCGTGACCAGGATGAACGAGGGGATGCGGGCGTTCGCGGCGGCCGTCAGCACGGTCACGTCGAACATTGCCCGCTCGTTGGGGGCGGGTGAGGTGCAGTTCGTCTTCAACCCGCCGGTCCTCGAGCTGCCGCCCCCGCCGGGCGTTGCGGCCGACGACTTCCGGATCGACACCGCAGCGTTCGACACGTTTCTCGGCACCGACCTTCCCGAGGCGCAGGCCGCGGTCGTCGGTCTGTTCGCCGAGAATCAACAGGCGTTCAACAACATCCCTCGGGCCACGGCCGATTCCCCGGGGTGGTCCGGCGAGGCGCGGGACTACGCCCAGAACACCGTGGTTCCAGCCCAGACCGAGCAGCTCACGTCGATCCTGCAGCAGGTCGTGCAGCAGGTCACGGACTTCATGACGAGCGCCAAGAACGGCACGCTCGCCGCCGATCAGGCCGGCGTCGGCGCCGGCGGCGGTGGCGGCCGGATCGGCGGTCGCTGAAGACTCGACCACCGGGATCGGCAGTCGATGGAGGTCCTCGTTCGGCTCGAGATGGCGGCACGCGGCCGTCGTCGGCCGACCGTCGACGTCGCGCTGTCGGTCGAGCCCACCCACACTGTCGCCGAGGTGGTCGCAGCGATCGCAGATCACCTCGGCGTCGGACCGGGATCGGTTCGACTCGTCCGCCGCGGCACCGGCGACGCGCTCGATCCCGCCGCCGAGATGTCGTCGATCGGTCTGGTGTCGGGGGAGACGCTCGCACTCGTCGGTGACGGGGAACCGGTCCATCACGGCCGGGACCCCGCAACCGGTCCGGCCGTCGTCGTGGCGTCCGGGCCCGACGTCGGCCGCCGGGCGGTGGTCACCGCAGCCGGTCTCACCGTCGGGCGGGATCGGAGCTGCGGGCTCACCGTGTCCGACCCCAACACCGCCCGGGTCCACCTGGAAGTGACGGCGGGCGGCGGTGAGCGGGACACCGCCGAGCCTGAGCCGCCCGGGCCTCGGCTTCGGGTCGGTCCGTCACCGGAGGCGGAGCTGCCCGTCTCCATCAACGGGACCCCGATCGATCGGCCGGTCGACGTCGCCGACGACGACGTCGTCCGGATCGGGGCCACGACACTCACCGTCGACCAGGCCGACTCCGAGCCACGAGCCCTGAGCCCAGCCCTCGCCGACCGGGCTCGCCGGGACCCGGGCGACAGCAGCGTCGAGGCCGACGACGGTGAGCCGCAGCTCGGGCAGATCCCGTTCCATCGCACGCCCTACTATCCGTCGCCGGTCGAGGAGCGGGTGTTCGATGCTCTCGGCGAGATTCCCGAGCGAGGCGAGCCGCCGATGTTCGCCTACCTCGCCGCCCTCGCCCCGATCGCGTTTGGCATCACCCTCGCCGTCATCTACTCGCCCCGGATGCTGGTCTTCGCCGTCTTCTCCCCGGTGATCGCCGTCGCCACCTACGTCGAGGCCCGCCGCCGGAACCGGTCCCGCTACGGCCGGGGGGAGAAGCGATACCGGCGGAAGCTGGCCGAACGCCGCGTCGACCTGCGAACGGCGCTGGCCGGTGAACGTCGGCGCCGATTCGAGGCCGCGCCCGACGTGGCCACGCTGGCAGCCCGAGCCCGCGACCGGGCCCCCGAGCTCTGGATCCGCGACCGGC
>JAOTYQ010000868.1 GCA_029861725.1 Acidimicrobiia bacterium
GCCCTCCTGGAAAAGAAGGCAGTCATCTTCGCCCTGTGGATCTTCGTTCTCCTCAACTTCATCTTCCGCGACCTCCACGAAATCGGGAAGGCGGAGTTCCTCGAAGAAGCGCTCACCGGAACATACAACGGAAGAGAACTCACCGAAGCACTGTTCCTCCTCGGAGGCATCATGGTCGAAATACCGATCGCCATGACGCTGATGACCTGGATACTCCCGCTCCGATCGAACCGGTGGGCCAACATCATCATCCCACCACTCTGGGGGCTCACCCTCATCGGAGCGGCTGGCGACCTCGACGACTACTTCCACTTCGGTCTCATGTTGATCGCACTCGCAGCCATCGTCTGGCAAGCGTGGAGCTGGGAACGATCTACTTCGTCGGCTCACGCGCCGGGGACTGAGTAGCCTGGCGCCGCACTACGTGCGGGGGCTGAATATTGTGTCGTGGCTGGTCAGGCGGCGTTTCGGTAGTCGTTGATGAGTCCGTCGCAGCGGGTGGATTTCAGGCTCTTCCCAGTTCAGTGGGGAGAGCGGGTTCTGATGGGTCGGGTTGGGGTGGTGTAGCGGGACCAGTCGCAGCCCCCGGCGTGTAGCAGGACCCGGAGTCGGTAGTGGTCGAAGCAGCGGAACCCGTGTCCGGTTCGTTTGACCTTCTTCACGCAGAGGTTGTTGCTTATCTGGAGCCGGGCGGCTCCTGCAGTGTGCTGCCGGGGTTCTGACTTGGTGGACGTGTCGTTGACGTGTCATTTCAGGGGCTCATTTGTCGTTGCTGACCGTGGCGTTCGGCGAGCTGCTGGCGGAGGGCGGCGATCTCTGCGTTGAGCCGACGGATCCCGTCGTGCATATCTTCGATGCGTTGATGTTTGGAGTCGCTGCTGGCTCGTTCGGCGGCGGGAAGTGCTGGGCCGGCGTGGCGGCGCCGAGCGATTTCGAGGTGGAGATCGGGTTGGCGGTAGAGCCAGGATCGGGACACGCGAGCGGCTTCGCCGACGGTTGGTCATGGTGAGTGGGAGCCCGGCTTTGTCGAGCCGACGGATCGCGGTCACGGCCCGTTCCCGGGTGTCTCGTGATCGTTGCTGGGCGGCTGTGATGAGGGCGTCGTGGCGTTGGCCGCTCATGGGGTGGGTTCCAAGTGCTTCGAGTGCGGTGATGAGGCGACGCCACGCTGTTCGAGGAACTCGAACCAGAACCGCAGACCAAACGCATAGACCCGAACGGTGTTCGGTGACCGTTCGATCCCCGCGAGATGTGCCAAATACCGCTCGACAGGAGCGACCCTCTCCCACGAGTCGTCGATCACCGTCCACGACTCAACGCATCACCACACGCTGAACTCTCACCGAGCACTCCCGACCGTTCCCCAGCGGAATGCAGGCGAAGACCCGATGTCTAGCCCGCCCTCGCCGAACCACCGGGGACCATCAAGACACCGCTCCAGAGAACGTGTCCACAACGACGCCCCCGCCCCTCGTCGACGACATGAAACACACCCAGAATCGGGCTCCAGATAATCATGGCCTCGGTCGGGCCGTTGGAGGCGCCGGTGCGGTGGTGGTTGAGGATCTCGCGCGACCACTTCCGGAGGGTTCGTCCCAAGGACTGGATCTCGGGGACATCGTCGGCCAGGCAGGCCTGGGTGGCTCGGCCGAGGAGGACGGTGGCGAGGTTGACCCGGTCGGTGAGGTAGACGTCTCGGACCATTTCTTTGGCCAGCCACCCGCCCAGGACCTCGTCGTGGGGATCACCGAACCGGAACCCCTCGAGGAGTCGCTGGCGGCCTCGGTCGGTGAGGCGCTCGTCGCCGGTGGCCATGATCTTGCGGTTGTCGTAGAGCGGGTCGCCCTTGCGGCCCCGGTGACCGTGGTTTTCCCGCTGGACCCGTCGGCGGATGCTGTCGAGGCACCGCTGGGCGACGCGGACCACGTGAAACGGGTCCGCGACCTTGAGGGCGTGATCCAACAGGCCCGCCATGCCCTAGCGGTAGCTGTCGGTCAGATCGGTGGCCACAACCCGCACGGCCTTAAGCCAGGCACCGGGCTGGGAAAGGAGCCATTTCCGCAGGTCCGAGCCCTGCCGGCCACAAACCATGTCGATGATGATCCGGCGGTCCAGGTCGATCATCCCCGTCGCGTACACCGTGCGCCGATCGGGTTTGGCCTGCTGGTAGGAGGTCTCGTCCACCCCGAGCTGGCGAACGGTCCCGACCCGGTCGGGGTCCTCAACC
>JAOTYQ010000869.1 GCA_029861725.1 Acidimicrobiia bacterium
ATGAGGATCTCACGGGCCTGGGGTGGCATTCGGTCGAGTACCTCCTGGGTCAGGTAGCCAGCGATCGCGGAGTTCGCACCGTTGACGTCGGCCGCCAAGCGGTCCAGACCGCCGCCTCGACCACTGTCTTCGGCCGCTAGTCGGACCAGGACCGGCCATCCCTCGGTCCTGGTATGAATGGCCTCGATGACTCGGGCATCGACGACGGCGCCGTCTCGACCACCGCTGAGCATCGCCCCCGTCTCATCGAGCGTGAACGCGAGCTCGTCAGCGGTCAGTACCAGCACCTCCTCGAGGCGCCGGGCATTCTCCGCCGTCCATGGTGGTCTGTTCCTACTGATGACGACGAACGTCGTGGTCGACGCCGCCTCGATCAGGCCAGGAATCGCATCGACGACAGTTGCGCCATCGAGACGGTGGAGGTCGTCGAGGACGATGACCCTCCTCCCCCCGGCTCGCTCCAGTTGACGGGCGATCGACTCGGAGACGGCTGCCGCTGATCGGGGGTTGGTTCGGAGCTCGGCCACGAGGCGGTCGTCGAGCGACACTCCCATTCGCTGAACGCACTCGGCGAGGTAGCTCCAGAACCGGACCGGGTCGACGTCCCGCTCATCGAGCGAAAGCCAGCCGACGGTGACGGCGGGGTCGAGGGTCCGGATCCACTCGTTGATGACGGTCGTCTTGCCGAAACCTGCGGGAGCGACGACCGTCACGAGCCGGGCCGGCATCCCCGCATCGAGCCGAGCCAGAAGACGTGGCCGGGGGAGGACCGGACCTCGGAGGGCGGGAGGTCTGAGCTTCGTCTCCGCAAGAACGAGAGGACGTGCCGGTGGCATGTCTCAGCAATCCTGCTTGCGGAGCATGGGTCCCGTCGAGGGTTTGTTGGCGCCATCTCGATCGAGTGGTATCCCACCATCCGCCAGTCCGACCAGCAACATCACGTCAACCTCCGGGCAGTCCCTCCGCCAATCGACTCGCTGGTGTCGTTCGCCGCGATATACCCAGCCAGCAACAGAACCTAACACTCACGATCGGCGCCTTGGTGAACCCGGGCCGGTGGCGCGCTCGTCGAGAGCCTGGTCAGCCGACGACCACGACGTGGTCGTCAGCTGCCAGCATCACATCAGCTGAGGATTCCGGATTCAAGACCACCTGGCCGCCGTCGACACTGGTGCGCCGCCAGCCGATGGCGAGAAGTCCTTCGGCATAGACGGCGTCGGTGACGTCGTCCCACCCCCGCTGGCCCACGACGCCCAGGTCCCGCGCGTACAGGAGGTGGACCGATGGCCCATCGGGGGCGTAGAGGCTCAGGAGGATATCCCGGCGCTCGGGTTGCTCGGCCAGCTGCGCGATGAACCGGCTGGCGATGGCGTCACTGACGAGGAAGTCGTCAGCTCCGGTCATGCGGGCCAGGTCGACGTTGTCGGCGTTGAGCAGCTCGGCGACGATGCGTGGCCCGACCCCGCCACGTCGCTCAATTCCCTGTCTCAACAGCATGATATTCAGCAGGGTGCGGCTGTCGGCCTCCTCCACTGCTGTCCCGCGCCGGTAACCGAGCACGACGATCGACGTGATCGTCGACAACCGGTCCTCGTCAGGGAGCCAGACGTCGGCCTTGGTCGGCGTCAGTGTCACGGCCATCTTCTCGCTGGCGACAACCGGCAGCTCATCGGGCTCGAAGAGCCGAGCGTCGTATACCACTTCAACCGATGATCCGGAGGCGACGACGTGTGCGAGCTGATCGATCAGCCGAGCACCGAGGGGACTCCAGCCGATGACCACGAGCTGTTCGCGCCGTATACCCGCCGCGAGTGGGGCGACCGGTTTGGTCGGTATCGCCCGGCGAACGTCCGACTGCGCCGGCCGCAACGCTGCGCTTTCGTCGTCAGCAAGGACGATCAGACGGTCGCCCTCAACCAGAACGGTCTGCGGCGGTGGGTTGAGCTCGAGCTCGCCCTCTCGTCCCATCCGACCGATGGGACGAGCCTTTGCGAAGGCGTGGATGACCTCGCCGAAGGACGATCCGGCGAGGCTGCCGACCGGCCGCAGGTAGATATCACAGCCCCGGAAGTCGAGGAGCTCCTCGACGACCTGGGTGAGACCGGGCTCCCTGAGAGTGGACACCGTGATTCGGGCGGTGCTCTGCTGAGGGACGAGTGGATGAACCTGGCCGCCACAGGCAGCGCTGAGGCTCGCGGCGTTGTCGACGTCGCTCAACTCGGCA
>JAOTYQ010000234.1 GCA_029861725.1 Acidimicrobiia bacterium
ACCGGGTCGGCCCCAGCCTCGGCCGTCGGCTCGGCCTCGGCCGTCGGCTCGGCCTCTGCGGTGGACTCGGCCTCGGCGTCGGCAGCCGGACTGGCCTGCTCCGCCGGGGCAGCGGTCAGCACGTCGGCCTCGGCCTCCTCGCTGACGTTCATGTCGTCGGTCTGATTGGTCATGAACCCAGCCTCAGTAGTTGAATCACGCCTTCTCCGAACAGGTAGTCGAGCCCGGCTATTAACGCGGTGAAGAACGCCAAGGTGACCAGCACGACGATCGTGTAGTTGACGACCTCGCTACGGGTCGGCCAGCTGACACGGCGCAGCTCGGCGTTGACCTCTGACACGTACTGTCGTGGTGTCACCCGCTCGTGTGGTGCGGCCGGCCGTTGCTCTCGCTTGGTGGCAATCGGGTTGCCTTCATCGTCGAGCTGGCCCTGTCGCTGCAGGTACCGTCGCTGCTCCCGGTTCATCGCCATGTCGTTCGTGCCTCGTGCACACCCGGGCCGCTGGCCTGGGCGAGGTGCGGTTCGAAGGTGGTTGGTGGTCGTGTCGTCGTGCGGATTCCGTAGCCGATGACCGGTTGCCGGCGTTGGGCTGCCGACGGCCAGGGCCATGCTGTTGCCGCAAGCTTAGGGTTGCGGCTGGAGCAGGGCAGGAGGGAATCGAACCCCCAACCTTCGGTTTTGGAGACCGGCGCTCTGCCAATTGAGCTACTGCCCTAGGGCTCTGTCGAGACTAGCAGGGCAACGCTTGGGAACCGCCTCGGGTTGCGCCGGGCTGGACGCTCAGCTGGCGAGGCTCTGGCGGTTGGCGAGGCGTGAGGCGATCACGATCGCGCCCGCGGCCCCTGCCGTGGCCGCAGCGGCGATCCCGCCGATATAGGCCGCCCGCCGGTTGCGGCGGTGAAGCCGGTGTACGGGGGCTGGGGGGCGGAGCGCGTCGAGGATGTCGTCGAGCAGGCTCTCGTCGGGCACGAGCAGCTGGCCCCGCAGTGCGCTGAGGGCGCGCAGGAGCTTCCGATACTGGGCGAGCTCTGCTTGACACCGCAAGCACGACTCCACGTGACGCTCGGACTCGAGTGGCAGCTGGGTGAGCCCGTCGGCGATGTCGGCCAGCTGGAGGCTCACCGTCTCACACTGCACGAGCCTGCTCCTCGTCCCCGAGCGGGTACAACCTCTCTCGGAGCCGCTTACGGGCTCGGTGCAGCCGCACCTTCGCCGCCGACTCGGTGATGCCGAGCTGCTCGGCGATCGTGTCGTGTGACAGGTCGTAGATGTCGCGCAGGACGACGACGGCGCGCAGCTTCGGCGGGAGGGCGAGCAGCGCATCGGTGAGCTGGTCGCGTAGGTCCTTGTTGCCAGCGCGTTGCTCGGGGTCGCGCTGGGGATGGTCGTCGGCTATGGCCGGATCGTCCGGCAGCGGCTCGTGGGTGTGACGCCCTCGGCGACCGAGGTAGGTGTTGGCGCAGTTGGCTGTGATGCGGTGGAGCCAGGTGGAGAACTGGGCGTCACCACGAAAGCGCTTCAGGCCCTTTAGGGCCCGGAGATAAGTCTCCTGCACCACGTCCCGTGCGTCCTCCTCGTCGCCAACCAGCCGAAATGCCAGCGTGTAGGTGTCGGCGTAGGTCTGACGGACAAGCTCTTCGAAGGCGAGATGATCTCCGGTCTTCGCGACTTCGATGAGTTCGTCGACTTCAGTCGACTCCATCACATTCGACCTCGGTGCTGACTCGGGGGTTACCTTTTCGACGCGGGCTCGCAGGTTCAGCCCTGACCGTGGACGGTACCACGGCGTCGCCGGGTCCCACCCCGCGCCAGGCAACGGGCTGGAGCCATGACCGCGATGGACCTCGCGGGGTGACGTCCGGGCTGACGCGCTCGTCCAGATGTCACAACCGTGCTCTAGGTTGGCGGCACCGATCGACGGACCGACGTCCTCTTCCCCTCCGTTCAGCGCCGCTTCCCCCACCGCGACTCCTGACCCAGAAGAGGACCAGCCAGCGATGCCACCTCCACCGATCGATCGCGATGACGAACCGGCCGAGGGGCCCTCCCCTCCGACCGAGCCGGTACCCGGCGCCCAACCCGGCCCGCCGCCGGCTGGCGCACCACGGGCGAGCCTCGACCTCGCAGTCGAGCTGGCACGGCTGCGAGCCGAGCTTGCAGCCGAGATGAGCCACCTGGCGGGAGTGCTCCGAGCGGAGCTCGCTCGCCTACGATCCGATCTGAGGGCCGACACCGAGCGGGCGCTGGCGAGCTTGGGGGCGACGTTGGGTCGCAACCTCGCCCGGACCTGGCGACTACTCATCGTCGTGCAGCTGGTCGGTATCGTTCTGGTGCTCGTCGCCATCCGGTTGGGCTGACGCTTCGGCACACCCGCCCGGGCCAGACCGGGGTGCGGGACCGCTGGCTAGAAGCGGAGGGCGGTCTGCTCGCTCCACGGCAGCTCGTGCTCGGTCACATCGAGACGGACCTGCTTCCAGACGACTCGGACCGCCGCCGTGGCCTCTTCCTCGGTCGCACCCGCGGCCGTCACCTGACCTGCCCCTTCCCCTCCGGCAGTGCCATCGGGCGATTCGACAAGGAGCTCGTACATCCCGAGATCGGTCTCGTCAGCCGGTCGGCTGAGGAGCTGGGCGAAGGCCTCGGCGCACTCGTGGGGTTCGAGCATGCGGGGCTGCCAGCGTCCGTACACCCGCTCGTTCTCGGCGTATTCGTTGGTCATCCCGGTACGCACGAAGGGAAACAGCACGCTCAGGCAGGATGCGTACTCGGACGCGGACCCGAGGTTGACCTTGAGCACGGCGGGCAGCTGGAGGACGGCCCAGTTCGAGATGGCGTAGCCCGGGACCGATGGGCCGGGATCGATCGCTTGCCGCGACGACACGTACACGAATCGCACGGGCTCGCTGTGATGGATGGCTTCCCCTGCCCACAGGTGGGTGGTCGCGAGGAACCCATCGATCTTGGTGTCGAGCACGGTACGCGACTCTTCGAGGCTGTCGATGAAGTGCTGACGGACCCGGGCTCGGCGGATGGCGGTCGGCTCATCGTCGATTGCCCGCAGCGCTCGGCCGAAGGTGTAGCCCCGCTCGGTCAGTCCGGAGTTGCAGATGACGAGGTTGGGTGGCAGCCCGCCCATCTGCTCGATCACGTAGCTCCTCGTCGCCCACAGGTCTCGGAGATTGGTCACGTCGGCTTGGAGCGGAAAGGCGTTGACCCCTTCGGCCTGGAGCCGCTTGACCAGGTCGAACCCATCCTCGTAGCTCCGGTGGAAGTGGACGCCGACCGATTCGGCGCCGTTGAGGCCGGCCGTCAAGGCGAAGGCTTGACCGATGCCTCCATCACGGCCGGCTCCGGTGATCAGCACTCGTCGACCGGCGAACCCGCCGCCGAGCTCGGGATCGAAGCGGAACAGGTCCTGCTGGGCGCTGTACATCGCCCGAGTATCGGAGCTGGACGCCCGGGCCGCAAGGCGCGGCAACGGGCGCCCACCAGGGGCCTGTCGCCGCTCGAAGCTCTTCTCGTTGTTGGGGGGTGGTTACTTGATGATCTTGGTCACCCGGCCAGCACCAACCGTTCGACCACCCTCACGAATCGCGAACCGTAACCCCTCATCCATCGCAATCGGGTTGATCAACTCCACCGTCATCTCCGTATTATCACCCGGCATACACATCTCCGTACCCTCCGGCAACGACACCGCCCCCGTAATATCAGTCGTCCGGAAATAAAACTGCGGCCGATAATTCGCAAAAAACGGCTTATGCCGACCCCCCTCCTCCTTCGTCAACACATACACCTGAGCCTCAAACTCAGTATGAGGAGTAATCGAACCCGGCTTCGCCAACACCTGCCCCCGCTGCACCTCATCCTTCTCAATCCCCCTCAACAACGCACCAATATTATCCCCAGCCTGCCCCTGATCCAAAAGCTTCCGGAACATCTCAACACCAGTACACGTCGTCTTCTGCGTCTCCCGAATCCCCACAATCTCAATCTCATCCCCCGTATGCACAACCCCCTGCTCAACCTTCCCCGTCACCACCGTCCCCCGACCAGAAATACTGAACACATCCTCAATCGGCATCAAAAACGGCTTATCCAACTCCCGCTCCGGCTCAGGAATGTACTCATCCACCGCCGCCATCAACTCCACAATCTTGTCCCCCGCCGCCGCGTCCCCCTCCAACGCCTTCAACGCCGACACATGCACCACCGGCACATCATCACCGGGAAACTCATACTCAGACAAAAGCTCACGAGCCTCCATCTCCACCAACTCCAACAACTCCTCATCATCAACCATGTCAGCCTTGTTCAACGCCACCACAATCGCCGGCACCCCAACCTGACGAGCCAACAACACATGCTCCCGAGTCTGCGGCATCGGACCATCCGCCGCCGACACCACCAAAATCGCCCCATCAACCTGAGCAGCACCCGTAATCATATTCTTGATATAATCCGCATGCCCCGGCATATCCACATGAGCATAATGACGGCTCGCCGTCTCATACTCCACATGAGCCACATTAATAGTAATCCCCCGCTCCCTCTCCTCAGGAGCCTTATCAATATCCTCAAACGCCGTCGCCTGAGAACCCTCAACACGATCCGACAAAACCTTCGTAATCGCCGCCGTCAACGTCGTCTTACCATGATCAATATGACCCATCGTCCCCACATTCACATGAGGCTTATTACGCTCAAACTTCTCCTTGGCCATGGTTCCTTCCTTTGGTTGATGGCCACTTCGTCGAGACTTCGTCCAACGAGGGCGGTGACGGCTTGCTCGCCGGGCACCACAGCACCAGCCCCGATCCCGTTGGGACCTCGGCGCTGCGGCGGACCAGCAGTAGCGACGGTCGGACTCGAACCGACGACCTCTCGATTATGAGCCGAGCGCTCTCACCAACTGAGCTACGTCGCCGCGGCGACCAGCGCTGCCAGTGGCGAGCTGATCGTGCGGAGCCTCCTGAGAGAATCGAACTCTCGACCTTTTCCTTACCATGGAAACGCTCTGCCGACTGAGCTAAGGAGGCCCGGCCGTCCATCGATCTCGCTCGCCGAGGCGGGCAGGACCCGACGAAACGGGCTGCCCGGAAGTTTGCCACGGTCCGAAACCGCACCCAACACGTTTCTCGCAAGATTCCATGACCCAGCACGGCGGACGGGCTGGGTCGCTGACTCCTGGCTACGACGGCCCTGGGTAGCTGCCCTCGGGTAGTCGCAGGAAGTTCGGACCTTCGTAGGTCTGGAGGGCGTTCAGGGCAGCCAGCTGGCGGTCGGTGCCGGTCTGGCCAAACGAGCAATTGCGAGCGGCCCGCATGCAGCCGCTCGTCCACAAGTCCATGGCTTCGTCGTTCCACCCTCCCCACCAGTCGGCGTGGAGCGTGGCACCGGGCCCGGTGTTGAAGCCAGACGCGCGATCCGACGAGAGGTGCCACCCATCGACCGAGTCTGTCCCCGGGAAGTACAACAAGATGCTGATCTGGGGGAGACGGACCGGATACTCGTTGGGGCAGGGCTGCTCCTCGGCGACGTAGGTCAGGTGGCTGAGGTGGTCGCCGGAATCGAGGTTGACCCCGTCCCAGCAGTTGGGGAACACGATCGAAGCGTTGATGACGTCGCCCCCGCAGTCCGGGATCCGGTTGGTGTAGTTGTACCCGGCGCCGCTGGCCCCGCACGACCAGGCGAGCACCGAGCTGGCGGTGAAGGTCTCGCCGGTCGTGTTCCCTGCCACCATCTTCAGGCCCTGGGGCATCGGCTGAACGGACGCGGTGTCCTTCGACTTGTAGTAGAGGATGATCTTGTCGGGGACCACCACGTTGCCCTGCCCGTCGAGCAGGGCCGGTGTCCAGTAGGCGGATCGGTTCAACTCGAAGCCGTTGCACGTACCGCCGCCGGCGTCGAGGAGCGTCTCGGTGGTCGTGAAGGCGTTCGTGGTTGTGTTGCCGAAGAACATGTGGAGGTGGGAGCGCCCCGACTCACCGGGGAAGACGATCGGATCGTCATAGGAGAAGTGCGAGTACTCGCAGGCGGCGCGGAACTGACCGTCGCCCACGCTGCCGTTGTCGCGACGCTGGGCTGGCTCGGTGAGCGCGGCGAGGTCCAGCTCGCTCGACGGCACGTCGGCGTACTGGGAGAACTTCGGATCCCTGTTGCGCAGCGGCTCGAACACCTCACCACTCCCGGTCCTTCCGTCGGTGGATCCGGTCTGGGCGTCGACCGGTGACGCGCTCTGCTCGCCGACGTCGCCCCCGTCGCCCGTTTCCGGCGTGACGCTGGCGGCCGGCAGCGTGGAACCGGTGCTGGTCGGCGCTGGCTCGCTGTCGGTCTCGTCTTCGCTGGCCCCGGCATCGGTGAGCAGCTCGCCGCTGTCGTCGCCGGCAGGGGAAACGGCCAGGAATCCGATGAAGCCGAGCACGAAGATCGCGCTGGCGAGAAGTACCTTGCCCGGGAGAGGCCAGTTCTGCACGACACCAAACGGTAACGTCCCGAGGTCCCGATGAATGCTCCCCCCTCGATGAAGCTCCGGCAAGCTACACGGGCCGACGCCGAAGCGCTGTGTCGGATCTACAACCGGGAGGTCGAGCGATCGACGGTCACGCTCGACCTGGTTGCTCGGTCGGTCGCCGAGCAACGGCGCTACATCGCCGAGCGCTCGGGTGGACTGGTCGTGGTGGTGGCCGAGCTCGGCGGGCTCCCGGATCCCGATGCCGCCCCGCCACCGGGGATCGTCGGGTTCGGCAGCCTGAGCTTCTACCGCGATCGGCCCGGGTACCGAACGTCGGTCGAGGACTCGGTCTATGTCGACCGGGATCATCACGGGTTCGGGGTGGGGAGTGCGATTCTCGGCGAGCTGCTGCGGGTCGCAACCGATCACGGCTTCCATACGGTGTTCGCCCGCATCGTCGGTCCGCAGGAAGCCAGCGTTGCCCTTCACGAGCGCCACGGCTTCACGATGGTCGGCATCGAGCGCGAGGTCGCCCGCAAGTTCGGGCGCTGGCACGACGTCGCCCTCCTCCAACGGCTGCTTTGAGCGCCGACGGAAACGGTCAGAAGTGGGGGTCGCCGGATTCGAGTCCGAGCAGGATTCGCCCAGCCGTTGTGACCTGGAAGGGAGCGACCATGAAGTGACCGGCGACAGCTCGGGCGTCGGCCAGCAGCGTTGGAAGCGGTGAGCTGGCGAAGTTGGCGGTGGAACCGGCCTCTCGGCACAGCAGCTCGATGGCGTCGATCGATGCGCCAACCGCGTGCGAGCAGGCGAGGCGGCACCGGGCGTGGAGGGCCTCGGGAATCGGGCGGCCGGCCTCGGCCACGAGCCAGAGCTCGTCGAGCATCTCGTGGACCCAGGCGAGGCCGGCCGAGTGGCGGGCCTCGGCCTCGGCGAATGCGACCTGGGCCGACGGCCGCTCGCGGAGGCTGCCCTTGTTGAACAGCGGCCGCTTACCTTCGGCCAGGGCGGTGAATTCCCCGAGCGCAGCGCGCGCGATCCCGGCTGCGACCCCGACCTTGGGGAACGGGAAGCGAAGCCCCGACGGCAGCCGGTAGAAGGGCGTATCGGGTCGAGGTCGGCCGAAGCTCTCGATGACGCCGGCCCATCGGTCTGGCACGAAGTGTCGATCGAGGACGACATCGTTGCTGCCGGTCCCCCGGAGGCCCGCGGTGCGCCAAGTGTCGTCGATGGTCACCTCGTCAGTCGGAACGAGCACGAAGCAGAGCTGGGCTGGCGCCGCCCCGACGACGAGAGAGGCCAGCACAACTCGGTCGGCTGCCGTGCAACCACTCACGAAGTCCCAGCGGCCGGTCACCAGCCACCCACCTTCGACTTGCTCGGCTCGGCCCCGGGGCACGCCGGAGCCGGCGACGCTCGTGGTCGGCTCGCCGGTGAAGAGCTCGGCCACGGACCCTGGGTCGAGATAGGCGCTGGCGATCCCCGCCTCCTCGTTGAGGGTCATTACGGTCCACGCCGTTGAGCCATCGACCCGGGCGAGCCGCTCGACGAGCTCCAGGAAGGTACGCGGGTGCACCTCGAGGCCTCCGTAGCCTCGTGGCACGATGAGCCGCAGGAGGCCCCGATCGGCCATCGCTGTGATCACGTCGGACGAGGGACGCCGATCGTCGTTGGCCTTGGCGGCACGTTTGGCGACGAGGGGCAGCGTCTCGTCGAGGCGCTGTTCGAGCTCGGAGACCTCCACTGGCGTCACCGACCGAGTCTCCCGCTGCCACCCCCTGCAACGCAACCAAGCAGCTCAGGTCCCACCGCCCGGGAGTTTCGGCAACATGCTGAGGTCCCACCGCCCCCACCGC
>JAOTYQ010000235.1 GCA_029861725.1 Acidimicrobiia bacterium
TTCGCTGCCGGTCGCCCTCTGACGGGAAAGAGAACAACGAATGGCTCAAAAGGCGATCGTCGGCCACAAGGTCGGCATGACCCAGGTCTGGGACGACGACAACAAGATCATCCCGGTCACGGTGGTAGAGGTCACGCCTTGTCGCGTCGTCCAGGTGAAGACGAACGACACCGACGGCTATGCCGCCATCCAGGTGACCATCGGCAACACCGAAGCGCACAAGCTGACCAAGCCAGAGGCCGGTCACTTCGCCGCGGCCGGCGTGAGTCCGGGCTCCGAGCTGGTCGAGCTCCGGCTCGACGACGTGTCCGACTTCCGGGTCGGTCAGGAGATCGGGGCCGACCTGTTCGAAGCCGGCGAGTCGGTCGACGCGATCGGCACCAGCAAGGGGAAGGGCTTCACCGGCGTCATGAAGCGCCACAACTTCAGCGGCCAGCGCGCGTCCCACGGTGCCCACCTCGTCCACCGCATGCCGGGATCGGTCGGGCAGTGCGCGACACCGGCTCGGGTGTTCAAGGGCAGCCGCATGGCGGGCCGGTCGGGCTCTACTCGAGTGACGACCCAGAGCCTGACCGTCGTCCAGTCCGACGCCGAGAAGAACCTCATGCTGGTCAAGGGCTCGGTGCCAGGACCCAAGGGCGGCACGGTCATCATCCGAAACGCGATCAAGAAGGCGAGCAGCTCCGATGCCTAGTCCCACCGTTGCTGTCAAGACGCCGTCGGGCTCCGACGCGGGATCGGTCGAGCTCGACGACGGCCTGTTCGGCATCGAGCCGAACATCGATGTGCTTCACCAGGTCGTCACCGCCCAGCTCGCCGCCCGCAGGGCCGGCACGCACAGCACCAAGACCCGGGCCGAGGTCCGAGGCGGCGGCGGGAAGCCGTGGAAGCAGAAAGGCACCGGTCGGGCACGGGTTGGCTCGATACGCTCGCCGATCTGGGTCGGCGGCGGGATCGCCCACGGCCCCCGGCCCAGGAACTACGCCCAGCGGACCAACAAGAAGATGATCAAGCTGGCCCTGCGCTCGGCGCTGTCGGACCGCTACGCCGAGGGCCACGTCGTCGTCGTCGACGAGTGGAGCTTCCCCGAGCCGAGCACCAAGGCAGCCAAGGCGGCGCTGGCCGCGCTGGGGATCGAAGGGAAGATCCTGCTCGTCGTCACCCGCGAAGACTGGACCGCGGCTGCCAGCTTCCGGAACCTGCCGAACGTCTATGTGCTCGCCTCCGACCAGCTCAACGCCTACGACATCCTGGCCAACGACTATCTGTTGTTCACCAGGGCCTCGTTGCCGTACGGGCCGGTTGCCGACGCAGCCGCGACCGCCGAGGAGGGCGACGAACGATGAGAGACCCGCACGACGTGATCATTCGCCCGGTCGTCTCGGAGAAGTCCTTCGTCCAGACCGAAGCCAACAACGCCTACACGTTCATCGTGGCCCGCAATGCCACCAAGCCTGAGATCAGCGATGCGATCGAAGCGATCTTCGACGGCGTCAAGGTGGCCAAGGTGAACACGCTGATTCGCAAGGGCAAGCGCGTTCGCAACCGGCGGACCAACACCGTGAGCAACCGAGCAACGACCAAGCGAGCAATCGTCACCCTCTCCGAGGGTGAGATCGAGCTCTTCACCAGCTGAGGACGCTGAGATGGCCATTCGCAAGCGCAAACCGACCAGCCCCGGTCGACGATTCCAGACCAGCTCGGACTTCTCCGACCTGACGGCGTCGCGCCCGGAGAAGTCGCTGCTGGCCAAGCAGTCCTCGACCGGTGGGCGCAACAACCACGGGCGCAAGACGTCCCGACACCGGGGCGGTGGTCACAAGCGTCGTTACCGGGTCGTCGACTTCCGGCGCAACAAGGACGGTGTGCCCGCCACCGTCGCCTCGATCGAGTACGACCCGAACCGGAACTGCCGCATCGCCCTGTTGCACTACCACGACGGGGAGAAGCGCTACATCCTGGCCCCTCGTGACCTGGCGGTCGGCGAGCTGGTCCAGTCCGGCCCCGGCGCCGACATCCGCCCCGGCAACGCGTTGCCGATCCGGTACATCCCGGTCGGGACCGTCGTCCATGCCGTGGAGCTCCAGCCCGAGGCCGGGGCCAAGCTCGGCCGCTCGGCAGGCACCAGCGTGCAACTGGTCGCCAAGGAGGGGGCGACCGCCACATTGCGGCTGCCCAGCACCGAGATGCGGAGGGTTTCGATCGACTGCCGGGCCACCGTCGGCGAGGTCGGCAACGCCGAGGCCGAGCTGATCAAGACCGGCAAGGCAGGCCGCAGCCGGTGGAAGGGCAAGCGCCCGCAGACTCGCGGCGTGGCCATGAACCCCGTCGACCACCCGCACGGAGGTGGTGAGGGGAAGACCTCCGGCGGCCGTCATCCGGTGTCGCCATGGGGCAAGGTCGAGGGTCGAACCCGGAAACGGGGCAAGAAGTCAGATGATCTCATCATCCGCCGTCGGCGGAAGCGTGGTCGGAGGTAAGCATGCCGAGAAGTCTCAAGAAGGGCCCGTTCGTCGACGACCACCTGTTGAAGAAGGTCGACGAGCTCAACGAGAAGAACGACAAGCGGGTCATCAAGACCTGGTCTCGTCGCTCGACGATCATCCCCGACATGGTCGGGCACACGATCGCCGTGCACGACGGGCGCAAGCACGTGCCGGTGTACATCACCGAGTCGATGGTCGGCCACAAGCTCGGTGAGTTCTCGCCGACGAGGACCTTCAAGTTCCACGCCGGCCAGGAACGATCGGGGCGGCGCTGATGGCGGCTGCACGCAGCATCGTCAAGACCAACGAGCGCCCGGGCACCCGGGCCCAGGTCCGCTACGTCCGCATGTCGGCGTCGAAGGCCCGCGTCGTGCTCGACCTCATCAGAGGCAAGCACGTCGGCGAGGCCAGCCAGATCCTGGCGTTCAGCGAGCGCCTGGTGGCGACGGTCATCATGAAGTGCCTCCGCTCGGCGGTGGCCAACGCCGAGCACAACGACGACATCCCGGCCGAGGAGCTGTACGTGTCGGCGTGCTACGCCGATGAGGGCCCGACGCTCAAGCGGTACCGGCCCCGTGCCCGCGGCCGGGCCGGCCGGATCCACAAGCAGACCTGCCATATCACGATCGTCGTCAGCCGCTACGACGAGGACGATCTCGACGAGTTGCGCCGCCGAGCGGAGGAGCGAGGCTCGTCGCAGGCGAGCTCGTCGAGTGCTGATCGCCGCCGTCGGGTGGCGAGGAGCCGGGCCGCCGATACCGAGGCCAGCGAGCCCGAGGACACGGTCGAGGAGACCGCCGAGGACACCGACACCGAAGCCGACACCGCCTCCCCCGCCGCTGGAGCTGACGCTGCAGCGGACATCCCCGCAGCCACGGAGGTTGCGGACGAGGGCGTCGCTGAGGAAGCGCCCGAAGACAGCACCGATGACGTCCCCGAAGACGCAACCTCGAGCGACGAGGAGCGAAGCGACGACGGAGCCGCCGAGAGCGAGGAGACCACCTGATGGGTCAGAAAGTCCACCCCTACGGCTTCCGCCTCGGTGTCACCACCGACTGGAAGTCGCGCTGGATCGCCGATCGCCAGGAGTACCGCGACTACCTCCTGGAGGATCACAACATCCGCCGGTACCTGCTGAACGAGCTGCCGAACGCCGCCATCAGCCGCGTCGAGGTGGAGCGCACGCGCGACAAGCTCCAGATCGACGTCCACACGGCTCGCCCGGGCATCGTCATCGGCCGCAAGGGCTCCGAGGCCGACCGCCTTCGCCAGGGCCTCACGAAGCTCACGGGCAACCCGAAGGTGAAGCTCAACATCGTCGAGATCAAGCAGCCCGAGCTCGACGCTGCGCTCATCGCCCAGGGCGTCGCCGATCAGCTCGCCGGCCGTATGGCGTTTCGCCGGGCGATGAAGCGGGCGATGCAGAACGCGATGAAGGCTGGAGCCAAGGGAATCCGGATCCAGTCGTCGGGCCGCCTCGGCGGAGCTGAGATGGGCCGGACCGAGTGGTACCGAGAAGGGCGGGTGCCGCTCCATACCCTGCGGGCCGACATCGACTACGGCCTCCGCGAAGCGCACACGACCTACGGCCGCATCGGCGTGAAGGTCTGGCTCTACAAGGGCGACATCCTGCCCTACAAGGCCAGCACCGACAAGGCCACGCGTGAAGCGGCGATGGCCGTCGGCGAGGCCGCCGGCTCGGCCGAAGCGCCCCGCACCGTCGTGTCGTCGTCGCGCCGACCGAAAGCGGTCGAGCCGGCTGAAGCGGCAGTGACCGAGGTGGCCGTGGCCCCACCCGTCGTCGAGCCCGAGCCAGTCGAGGCCGAAGAGCCGGCCCCGCTGGTCAAGGAGGCCGACCCCGAGTTCGAGCGGCTGCTGGCCGAGGAGGAGGCCATCGAGGCGAGCCTCAAGGAGAAGAGCAGCGAGACGCCGCACTTCCGTCCCGAGGATGGTGACTGACGATGTTGATGCCCCGAAAGGTGAAGCACCGTAAGACCCATCGGGGGCGCCGTAAGGGCAACGCCAAGGGTGCCACGTCGGTGTCCTACGGCGACTACGGCATCCAGGTGCTGGAGCCCGGCTGGCTGACCGCTCGCCAGATCGAAGCCGCTCGTGTCGCCATGACCCGCCACGTCCGTCGCGGCGGAAAGGTGTGGATCAACGTGTTCCCCGACAAGCCGGTCACGGTCAAGCCCGCCGAGACTCGGATGGGATCGGGCAAGGGCAATCCGGAGCACTGGGTGGCGGTCGTCCGGCCCGGCCGGGTCGTGTTCGAGCTCTCGTACCCCGACGAGGCGGTCGCCCGCCAGGCGATGCGCCGAGCGATCCAGAAGCTCCCGGTGAAGGCCCGGGTCATCACTCGAGTGGATGGTTTCGATGGCTAAGACAGAGGACCTGAGCGAGAAGTCGAACGCCTCGCTGGTGAACGGCCTGGCCGACGCCAAGAGGGAGCTGTTCAACCTGCGCTTCCAGCTGGCGACGGGTCAGCTCGAGAACACCGCACGGATCAACGAGGTCCGCAAGGAAGTGGCCCGGCACAAGACCGAGATCCGAGCCAGGGAGATCGCCGCTGCCGAGTCGCTCGACTCGGCAGCCTCAACCGCGCCGAGCGCGCCAGCGTCGGCCGAAGGAGCGTCGTGATGGCTGACCAGCACGAAGACACGGCCCGCTCGCGGAACCGCAAGACCCGCGACGGCATGGTCGTGTCGAACAAGATGGACAAGACCGTCGTCGTCGAGGTGACCGATCGTTCCCGTCACCCGCAGTACTCCAAGACGGTCCAGCGCCGCACCCGCTACTACGCCCACGACGAGGAGAACACCCTCAACGAAGGTGATCGGGTGCGGATCGTCGAGACCCGTCCACTGTCGGCCAAGAAGCGCTGGCGGTTGCTCGAAGTGCTGGAGCGGGCCCGATGATCCAACAGGAATCCCGACTCAGGGTCGCCGACAACTCCGGCGCCCGCGAGGTGCTGTGCATCAAGGTGCTCGGCGGCTCCCGCCGGCGCTATGCCGGCATCGGCGACATCTTCGTCGCCACCGTCAAGGACGCCATCCCCGGTGCTGCCGTGAAGAAGGGTGAGGTCGTCCAATGCGTCGTCGTTCGCACCAAGAAGGAACGGCGTCGACCCGACGGCTCCTACATCCGCTTCGACGAGAACGCAGCCGTGCTCATCAACGAGCAGAAGCAACCGCGAGGCACCCGCATCTTCGGCCCCGTGGGCCGCGAGCTGCGCGACAAGCGCTTCATGCGCATCGTGTCCCTCGCCCCGGAGGTGTTGTGATGAAGATTCGCAAGGGTGATCGGGTCAAGGTGCTCAGCGGCAAGGACCGCAACACCGAAAGCGTCGTGACCGCCGCCTTCCCCGCCACCGGCAAGGTGACCGTCGACGGCTGCAACACCGCCAGCCGTCACACCAAGGCCCGCTCGGCCGAGGACCCGGGCGGCATCATCGACGTCGACATGCCCATGGACGCGTCGAACGTCGCCATCATCAGCCCCTCCGACGGCAAGCCGACCCGGGTCGGCTACAAGCTCGACGGTGACCGCAAGATCCGGATCTGCAAGCGGACCGGAGCCGAGATCCCGGAGGTCGACGAATGACCACCACCGAGATGCCAGCGGGCTCCGTGCCCCGGTTCAAGGCTCGGTACGACAGCGAGATCCGCGACCAGCTCAAGGAGCGCCTGCAGCTGCCAAACGTGATGCAGGTCCCCCGGATGGACAAGATCGTGATCAACATGGGCGTCGGCGAAGCCATCGTCCAGTCGAAGAGCCTCGACGCCGCCGTGGCCGACCTGACGCTGATCGCCGGCCAGCGAGCGGTGACCACCAAGGCCAAGAAGTCGCTCGCCAGCTTCAAGGTCCGTCAGGGCAACCCCATCGGGGCGAAGGTCACCCTTCGTGGTGACCGCATGTGGGAGTTCTTCGACCGGCTGGTGACGCTCGCCATCCCCCGGATCCGCGACTTCCGGGGCCTCAACCCCCGCTCGTTCGATGGTCGGGGCAACTACACCTTCGGGCTCTCGGAGCAGCTCATGTTCCTCGAGATCAACTACGACCGCGTCGACGCGGCCCGAGGGATGGACATCACGATCGTTACAACCGCAACCGACGACGTCGGAGGACGGGCCCTGCTCGACGCTTTCGACTTCCCGTTCCGGCGCGAAGGGCAGGCCCAGTAATGGCCAAGAAGGCACTCATCAACAAGCAGCAACGCAAGCCGAAGTTCAAGGTTCGGGCCTACTCCCGCTGCCGACGCTGTGGTCGGCCCCGATCTGTGTACCGCCGGTTCGATCTCTGCCGGGTCTGCTTCCGGGAGATGGCGCATGCCGGTGAGATTCCCGGTGTGACCAAGGCGAGCTGGTGAGAGGACGGTAGAGCAAACCATGTCAATGACCGATCCCATCGCCGACATGCTGACCCGCATCCGCAACGCCAACGTCGCTATGCACGACGAGGTGTCGATGCCGTCGTCGAAGCTGAAAGTGGCCCTCGCCGACGTCCTCCAGAAGGAGGGCTACATCGGTGAGTACCGAGCCACCGACAACGCCAACGGCCCGGGCTCCACGCTGACGATCTCGATGAAGTACTCGCCGGAGCGCGAGCGCGTGATCAGCGGGCTCAAGCGGGTGTCGAAGCCCGGGCTCCGCGTGTACACGAAGAGCGATCAGATCCCGCGAGTACTGGGTGGCCTGGGCGTCGCCGTGCTCTCGACCAGCAACGGACTCATCACCGACCGGGCCGCCCGCAGGGCGAAGGTCGGCGGCGAAGTCCTCTGCTACGTCTGGTAGGAGGAACCGAACCATGTCTCGCATCGGCAACACGCCCATCGCGGTTCCCGACGGCGTCGAGATCGACGTCGTCGGCAGCGAGCTGACCGTCAAGGGACCGAAGGGCTCGCTGTCGCACACCGTCCCGGAGAGCATCTCCGTCTCGCTCGACGACGGCACCCTTACCGTCACCCGGGCCAACGACGAGCGACAGTCGAAGGCGCTCCACGGCCTCACCCGTTCGCTGATCAACAACATGGTCGTCGGCGTCAACGTCGGCTTCCGGAAAGACCTCGAGATCGTCGGGGTCGGGTACCGGGCCAATGCCCAGGGGCCGAGCAAGTTGGAGCTAGCCCTCGGGTTCAGCCACCCGGTCACGGTCGAAGCCCCCGACGGGGTCACCTTCGACGTGCCCGAACCAACCAAGATCGGCGTGGTCGGGATCGATAAGCAGGTCGTCGGGCAGGTGGCGGCCGAGATCCGGGCGCACCGCAAGCCGGAGCCCTACAAGGGCAAGGGCGTGCGCTACGTCGGTGAACGGGTGCTGCGCAAAGCCGGGAAAGCAGGGAAGTGATGGCGACGAAGACGAACCCCCGCCAGGCGGCCAAGTCCCGTCGTCAGCGCCGGGTCCGCAAGAAGGTGGTCGGCAATGCCGGGCGCCCACGGCTCGCCGTGTTCCGATCGAACCGCCACATCAGCGTGCAGGTCATCGACGACACCGCCGGCCACACGCTGGTGGCCGCATCCTCGTACGAACCCGAGGTCCGGGCGGCCGGCCACACCGGCAACGTCGACGCTGCCGCCACGGTCGGTCGCCTCGTCGGCGAGCGGGCCAAGGCCGCCGGGGTGGACAGCGTCGTGTTCGACCGCGGCGGCAACCGATATCACGGGCGGGTCGCCGCCCTCGCCGACGCCGCCCGAGCGGCCGGACTCGAGTTCTAGGGATGGTGTCACGAGTGTCGACGACGATCTTCAAGCCAGGGATGTTTCGGCCGGCGGCCGAAACTCCAGGCGCCGGCCGCCGGACGGCGCACGAGTTCTAGGAGCAGA
>JAOTYQ010000236.1 GCA_029861725.1 Acidimicrobiia bacterium
GCTCCGCCTCCGACCAACCACCACCCCCACTCCTCACCGACACCAACCTCGGCTCCGCCTCCGACCAACCACCACCCCCACTCCTCCAACCCGGCGACCGACCGCAGGTGCTGCAAACGACGGCTGGCGCCCACATGCCGCCGCTGCCCCCTACGGCTGAGGTGACCGGCCTGGCGTCGCCCCCGTCGACCACGACCGGGGAGGAGCCCCCGTTCCGGACCTTCGATCGGCAACGGTCGGGCACGGTCCCGGCGAACCCTCTGCTCCGCTTGGTCGACCCTCTCCAGGCGGCTTGGGACCAGCTGCAGAGGTCGCTCGGCAGCGCGCTCGCCCTGGTGGGCTTTGCGGTCATTGCCGGGCTCGTCGGGACCCTGGCAGTTCGCGACCTCCGCGGTCCGGGCCCCGGTGCCGTCACCAACTCGACGTTCTCGACGATCCAAGACACCGACGGCCCGTCGACCGTCCCATCGGCGAGCCAGGCCCCGGTGTTCGTCGAGCCTCCGGCGACCCATCAGACATCGACCACGGTGCCCGCCACGCCAGGCACGAACCCCGCCGGTCCCTCGACGGTGACCACGGCTCCCACCACGACGGCCCAGGTCACGTCACCGCCCTCCACGTCGTCCCCAACGATCACGCCGATTGCGACGACAGCCGCCACAGCAACGACGACGAGCCGGCCACAGCCGCCGACCACCGCTCCACCGACGAGTCCAGCGACGACGCAGGCGCCAACGACAGAGCGGCCTCCCGCGGTGGACGAGGACCCGCCGATCGGGCCGCCGGATCCGCTCATCGAGGAGGCGAGCGTGACACGGGTCCGCGCCACGACGGCCAGAGTGCAGTTCACCAGCTCGTCGTGCGTGACTGCCTCGTTCACCTACGGTCCGCCTGGCGGGCGCACGACGACGGTGAGCGGAGGCAGCCGGTGCGCCACCTCCTTCACCCTGCTGCTCGGCACCGTGACCCCCCGCCTCGCTTCTGCGACCACCTATTCGGTGACGATCTACGCAACCGACAGCAACGGCGCCACCTCGACCCAACAACTCTGGTTCACCACGCTCGGTTGAGCCGCGACGGGTCGGGGATGCGGCCGCTACGTGGGTTTTTCCGGCCCGCCACCACTGGCCGGTACCGTGGCCGACTACCAGACTCCCCGGCCGTTCGAGGTGTGCGAGAAGAGCGCCGTGGAGCGAGGGACCCGATCACTTCGGTCAGGCCGCCCGTCTTCAATCCCGGGTCGGAGGAGCCCCGACCGCATGCTGACCTTCGACGGGCTGACCACCGTCTTGCCAGCTCACGGTCTGGACTTGCGCTACGAGATTCTCGACTGACCCGGCCGCGCCCGGCACGGTGCTCGGGACCTCCGCCGGTGAGCTCGCCCTCTGGGGCTCGACGCGAGTTCGAGATCGGCTTCCAACCTTTCCCCTGCTCAGAGCGGGGTGATCTTGGCTCGATGGGGCCTTTCAGGTATGCTCAGCCTCGTCCGACCAGGCGTGGCAACTCACGTCGGACCTCAGGAGAAATGAGCAACGCTCGAGGCGGGAGTGGCGCGGCGTCCCCGTGATGCCTTGGCAGTCCGCCCATGCTCGGGGCGTGGCCGATGCGCGGCGGCACGGCCACGCCCCTCTTCCGTTTTCCAGCCACCGGTCGACCGAACCTGACTGCGCCGACGACGGCGAACTAGCTTGACCAACGCACGAGCACGAGCCCCGACGACGAGGAGTAATGGTGAGCGACCAGCTGGATCCCGATGAGCTGAAGCAGTTCGGCTTCGCCGTGTGGAGCTACAAGATGGGAGAGCAGGTGTCGCTACTGATCCACCTCGGCGATCGTCTCGGCCTCTACAAGCAGATGCACGACGCCGGCCCGCTCACCACCTCGGAGCTTGCGTCGGCCACCGGCTTGAATGAACGGCTGGTGAGGGAGTGGCTGCTCGGACAGGCGTCGGCAAAGCTCGTCGACCGTCACGATGACGGCCGGTTCGAGCTCAACCCGATCCAGGCTGCGTTCCTCGCCGACGAGGATGACTCGCTGAGCTTCGCGGCCGGTGCCTTCCGCGGAGGGACCGAGGCAGCCCATCTCGATGCCCTCGCCGAGTCGTTCCGCACCGGCGTCGGCGTCACCTACGAGCAGCAGGGAACGGCCGCAGCCGCTGGCCTGGCCCGCATGACCGGTCCCTGGTCGCGCCTCGCCCTGACCTCCGTCATCTTGCCGGCGCTCGACGGCGTGGTGGAGAAGCTCGAAGCAGGGGCGACCGTCGTCGACGTGGGCTGCGGTGCCGGCGTCACCGTAGCCACCATTGCTGCGGCATACCCGAACTCGAGGTGTATCGGCTACGACCCGTCGTCGATCGCCGTCGGCATGGCCCAGGAGCGAGCGGCCGAAGCGGGACTCGACAACGCGACCTTCGTGGAGGCGTCGGCCGAGGACCTGGCCGACGAGCTCAGCGCCGACCTCGTCATCTGCTTCGACTGCCTCCACGACATGCCGTTCCCCGACCGGGCCGCCGCCGCCATCCGGGCGGCCATGGCCGACGACGGGACCTGGCTGATCAAGGACATCCGCTCGACCGGCGAGTTCGAGAAGGATCGGCGCAACCCGTTGCTCGCGTTGTTCTATGGCTTCTCGGTGGCGTCCTGCCTCCAATCGGCCATGTCGGAACCGGGCGGTATGGCGCTCGGCACGCTCGGGCTTCATCCGGAGCGAGCCAAGAACCTGGTCTCGGAGGCCGGTTTCGGTTCCTTCGTCCAGCACGACTTCGACGACGCTGCGAACCTGTACTACGAGGTTCGGATCGCCTAGTGGTGCGTCCGAGCCGTAGCCGCGGAGGCCCGTAGAGGGATGCCACCCCGGCCCAGTAGCCTCGGTCGATGTGACGAGGCAGATCGCGTGTGGTCATTGCGGGCAATCGCACGCCTCGGTAGCCGAGGTGAGAGCGTGCTCGGCCACCCGGCCACTTGACGAGCCATCGGCCGCTCCCCCGGTTTCGCCAAGGCGGACGGCTCCGCCGTCGGCGTCGCCACCGGCGACCGGAGACCGGTCGGCCCCGCCACGATCGAACCGGACGGCGACGCCGTCACCGACGCCGCGAACGAGGGTGGCCGCCCTCGACCGCTCGCCTGAGCGCCTGGCCGGGCCACCCCGGTTGGGTCGCAGCCTCCTCATCGGCCCGGGCCAAGAGATCCCCGCGCCGTGGCGCAACGCCCCGGTCGTCGAGGCCTCGGCCGCCGCCGAGCCGTCGATCGTCGAGCGGCTCCATCAGGCGTGGCGAGAACGACGAGCCGTTGTCATCGAGTGGACCGGGTCGCTACCTCCGGCCGACTCGAGCCTCGACACCGACTTCCACGACCTCACGCCGACCTCCGAACCCCCTGGCGAGCGGCTTCACTTCGCAATCACCGCCAACGCCGTGAACCTGCTGGGCGAACGACCCTCGTTCGATCCGATCACCCTCGCCCTCGCTGCGGGAGCCGAGCTCGGCTCGACCGGCGACGTCGTGCTGCCCGACGGCACGTCGGCCTGGACCGACGGCGGCCCCCTCGACCGCTTCGATACCAGCGACCTCGACGGGGTGCCGCTCGTGCCCCGAGCCCACCTCGTGGCCGGCTGGGCGGTGGCCGAGCAACCAGACCCGCCCAGCCCGGCGGCCGAGCTCGCCCCCGACCAGCTGGCGGCGGTCGGGCACCGTGGCGGACCGGCTCGGATCATCGCTCCCGCCGGCTCGGGCAAGACGCGGGTGCTGACCGAGCGGACCCGTCACCTCGTACGCGATCGCGGGCTGCGGGCCGAGGTGGTCTCCCTGGTGGCCTACAACCGCCGGGCTCGTCAGGAGATGAGCGATCGTCTCGACGACGTGCCCGGCCTCGATATCCGCACGCTGAACAGCCTGGCCCTGGCGATCGCCACCGGTTCCGGCCCGTTCGCCACCGCCGGGCCGCGGGGCGGGCTGACGACGATCTCCGAGCTCGACGCCCGTCGTCTGCTCGACAAGGTCGTACCCGGCCGCCGTCGCCGGCAGCTGACCGACCCCCTCGAGGTATGGATTGACGCTCTCTCGGCCTGCCGGCTCGGTCTCCGGTCGCCCGAAGAGATCGAATCGATCTACGGAGGAGATGTGGCCTCCTTCGGCGACGTCCTGCGGTCGTACCGAGCCGAACTGCACCGGCGGGGCGAGCTGGACTTCGACGAGCAGATCCTCACCGCCATCGAGGTGCTGCTCACCGATCCGCGAGCCAGGGACAGAGCCCGTCGCGCTGCTCCGATCCTGCTGATCGACGAGTTCCAGGACCTCACCCCGGCGCATCTGCTGCTCGTGCGGCTACTGGCCGGCCCGGCGGGTGAGGTGTTCGCCGTTGGTGACGACGACCAGACGATCTACGGCTACTCGGGCGCTCGACCAGAGTGGCTTGTCGACTTCTCGCGGTTCTTCGCCGGGGCCGAGGACCATCCCCTCACCGTCAATTACCGCTGCCCACCGGAGGTGATCGTCTCGGCCTCGAACCTGCTGTCGTACAACCGGAATCGCGTCCCGAAGTCGATCAACCCCGACCCCAACCGGGCGCCGTCCCCGACCGATGACGGTGCCGAGACCAGGCCCCTCCTCATCAACGTCGACGACGAACCGCAACAGCGTCTCGTCGATCACGTCTCCGCGTTGCTGGCCACTGGATCCGAGCCGACGGACATCGCGGTGCTGGCCCGGGTCAACGCTGCCCTCCTTCCGGCAACGATCTATCTCGCCGAGGCAGGGGTGCCCGTCGCCAAGCCCGCCGGTGTCGACGTTCACCTGCTCGAGCGGTCAGGCCTGCGGGCCGCCCTCAGTTGGCTCCGGCTGGCCACGGCCCCCGAGCAGCGGCTCCGAGCCGACGATCTCCGTATGGCGCTGCGCCGACCGCCAAGGTCGATCCATCCCCGCATCACCGACTGGGTGTGCGAGCAGCGATCAGTGAAGCACCTGCTGGCGCTGTCGGGCCGGCTGAACAAGGAACGAGAGGCCCAGCTCGTCGCTGAGTTCGCGTCCGACATCGAGCTCCTCCGAGGGAGGGCCGATGCCGGCGCCTCAGCGGTCGAACTGCTCGACGACGTCTACGACCGGGTCGGGCTCCTCGGCGCGGCGTCCCAGCTCGACCAGTCTCAGCGAACCGCCAGGAGGGCGGCTCACGCCGATGAGCTCGCCGCCCTCCGGGCTCTCGCCGTCCTGCATCCCGAAGCCAACGATCTGGAGTCGTGGCTGCGCGATCGCCTCGATCAGCTGCCCCGCTTCGACGACGACGACCGGGGAGATGCGGTGACCCTGGCCACCATCCACACGACCAAAGGCCTCGAATGGCTGCACGTGGTCGTCCACGACGTCCGTGGCGACCTCCACCCACACCGCCTGGCCGCCGACACCGAGGAGGAGCGACGCATCTTCCACGTGGCGATCACTCGCTGCCGCCGCTCGGTGCTCGTCAACGCCCACCCGACAGCAGCCGGGCCGCCGACATCCCCGTTCGTCGGTGAGCTGGATCGTCCTCGCCCGGACGACCAGCCATGGCCCGCCCTTGGGCCGAGCGAGGGTCGGCGCTCCACCCGGAACCGCTCCACGGGCGACACACGAGCATCGAGCAAGCCGATGCGCCAGGCGCCGTCGAGCCCCGGAGCCGCGGTGAGGCGCCAGTCGCTCGCCGAATGGAGGGCGGAGCGGTGCAGGCAGGACGGCGTACCGGCGTACATCGTGATCGACAACGCAACGCTCGACGCGATTGCCGAGGCGGCACCGAGCTCGCTGATCGCGCTCGGCCGCATCAAGGGAATCGGGCCGACCAAGCTCGAGCGCTACGGTGCCGACATCCTCGGGGTCGTGGCCGACACCGAGTGAGGTGACCGAAACGAGGCGCCCGCCCTCAGGTGATCGCCACGGGAGTGCCGAGCGGGAGGGTGCGAGCGAGGCTCTCGATGATGGCGTTCTCGAGTCGAATGCAACCGAAGCTGACATCGGTGCCCAGAGCCGACGGGTCGTTGGTGCCGTGCAGGCCGATGATCGCCTCGTCGGCCCCGCCGAACTCGGAGAGCACCTCGCTGAACCCGGACAGGCCGAAGGCAAACGGCCCGTAGGGGCCGTTCGGGTTGGGTGGAGCGAGGAGCTCCATCAGGTAGAAGTCACCGACCGGGGTTGGCGTGTCGCCGTTGCCAACCGCGATCGTCGTCTCCAGCCATAGGTCCTCGAGGTTGTAGACCCGCAGCGAATAGGTCGCCCTGTCGATCTCCACCCGGTACGGGTTGTCGCTCAGGACGACCTCCGACCGCAAGACCCAACCGGACGACCCGTTGGGCCGGATCGGGAGGTAGACCTCGATCCAGTCGGCTGAGGTGGCCCCATCCTCCACCGCTCGGAAGACGAGTGGCGAGCCCGAAGCGGTCGGATTGACCAGGGCGGCGACCGGCTCGGTGTCGGCCCCCGGCCCGGAGCGGACGACGACATCGGGCACGGTGGCCTGGGCCACGACGGTGTACGTTGACCGTGCCGACAGCGGAGCCGGGGGGCTCGACGGCGTTGCATCGGTGGCGGCCGTCGCCTCGTCCGGCGGGACGATCTCGACGGTGACGATGGCTCCTTCGGAGGGTGCGGAGCTGACCGGGTCCGTGACGGTGTTACCGCACGACGCGGTCACGAGCGCGAGCCCGACAACCCCGACGAGCACGGCAGCGAGACGCGTCGGGCGGGCCACGTTTGGGGTCGTTCGCTCAGCCGGTATACGTGGGCTCGGCCTCGACCGGCGGCGCCGGTGGGGCCGGCGGCAGGGCCTCGCAGGTGAGGGACAGGCTCGAGCCGACGCTCGAGTGGCCGTCGGGACCGAAGACGATCGAGACGTTCATCGTGGTTCCGAGCGTGAGCGAACCGCCCTCCATGACCACCCCATCGGCGACGTCCTCGATCCCGGTGATCTCCACGGTGGAGTCGCCGCTCGTGACCACGACCGTGTTGCCCAGATGGACCGATGCGCCGTTGGCGATCTCGGCCACGACGTTGCAGGTCCGGCCGACGAGATCCTCCGGTACCGGGCTGCTACCGATCTGGAGCGCCGAGCCGGGTTCTCCACTGACGTAGGTCTGCCCGATCGGGATGTCGATGGTGTCGGCCGAAGCCGGACCAGCGACCAGAGCGGCGATCACGGCCAGTGCACCGATCACCGCCACGGCGGCCACTCGCCGTGCGGTCTTCTTGCCCTTCTTGGTCTTGCGCGTCTTAGCCACGGTCATCCCTCTTCACCTCGTGACTCAGGCGTGTCGCCGCCGCCTCAGTCTTTGCGTACCCATCAATGTGCAATCAACTGCAAGGAGGTTATAGACGATCGGCAACAATGTTGGCGACGGATGGGAACTTTTGCCGGTTGCCGCCTTCGGGTGTCAGGTTCGGCGAATGCCGAGAGGGAATCCGCCCGTCCCGGGGGTGACGAACAGCGACGCAGTGGACGAACCTGTTAGACAGGCCAGATGGCCGACACGACCTCCCACCGCTCATCCGAGCCGAGAGCCGCCAGCTCCTTCACCACGGCCGCCAACTCGGCCGCAACGGTCTCGTTCGACGATCCCGGCGACTTCTACCGAGCTCAGCGAGGACTCCTGGCGACGATCGACGACGGCCGGGTGATGCTCGGTGATCACGTCGTGTGGGACGTGGCCCGTCATGCGTTCGTCGCCGAGCGCGAGGAGCCCCCGACGACGGTCCACCCGAGCCTCTGGCGGCAGGCTCGGTTGAACGTCAACCATGGGTTGTTCGAGGTGGCCGAGGACGTCTACCAGGTTCGGGGCTACGACATCGCCAACATCACGTTCCTCGCTGGAGGCGACGGCTGGCTGATCATCGACCCGCTCACCAACGCCCCGGCGGCGGCCGCCGCACTCGACCTGGCGAACCGGACGCTCGGGGCCCGGCCGGTTCGCTCGATCATCTACACCCACTCCCACGCCGACCACTTCGGCGGGGTGCTCGGCGTGACCAGCCAGGCCGCCGTCGACGCCGGCGACGTGCGCATCGTCGCCCCGGAGGGGTTCCTCCGGGAGGTGATCAGCGAGTTCGTCATCGCCGGCCCGATCATGGGCCGTCGGGCCGCCTACCAGTTCGGTCCACTCCTGCCGCCCGGTCCTCGGGGCCACGTCGACTGCGGGCTCGGCTCCGCCATGGGTCTGGCCCTCTCCGACCTGATCGCCCCGACCGACGAGATCACCGAGACCGGCCAAGAGCTGGAGCTGAGCGGTATCCGGGTGGTGTTCCAGAACACGCCGGACGCCGAGGCCCCAGCCGAGATGAATTTCTTCTT
>JAOTYQ010000237.1 GCA_029861725.1 Acidimicrobiia bacterium
CGAGCCCCAGGCCAGGGCCGACGAGGCATGGCGACGGGCCCGCAAGTCGCATGCGCCGTACACGATGCACGACGCCGACCCGCTGCAACCGGTGGCCGACGCCTGGGCCGGCTCGTTCGCCGGCGAAGCACGGGGCGGACTGGAAGTGCGGGTGGCCGAGACGATCGCCCGCTGGCGAGCCGATTCGATCGGCTTGCCCGACTACTACCTGGTGCTGGAACCGGATGACCTGCCGGCCGGGCGTCGCGACTGGTATCTCGGCGTGCTCCATCGGGCGGCTCCCTATCGGGTGGTGCCGGTGGCGGCCGACCGAGGGGCGGTGCTGACCGCGATCGGCAGGCTCGAAGCTGGTCGGTGGTGGCCCGACGTCCCCGAGCTGCTGGCCGGGGTGGATCGGCTGCTGCCCGACAGACTCATGACATCCGCCGACCGGGAAGATCGAGGCGGAGATCGCGTCGACAGCGGCGCGGAACCAATCGGACCTGACTCCTAGGAGTCGACGTCGGCTCCGAGGAACTCGAGCAGCAGGTCGATCTCCTGACCGACGTCGGTCGGCACGAGATAGCCGGACTCGTCGCAGATCTGGTCGATGCGGGCGGCCACGACCTCGGGCGTGAGGTGCTCGTCGTAGATGCCCGGCGTGATGCCGACGAAGGCTCGGCCGACCCGCCCGCCCGAGGCGGATAGGGTCTCGCCGCTGAGGCGGCACGATCGGTGGGCGAGATACACGACGGCAGGGGCGACCTGGTGCGGACCCACACGATCCTCCAGGTCGTCTCCGGTCAACCCGAACCGCTCGGCCGCCGGGCTCCCGTCACCGAGGACATCACCGGTCATCCGGGTGAGCGCGCCGGGGGCGATGGCGTTGACGGCGATGCCGTAGCGAGCGCCCTCGATGGCCAACGTCTTCGTGAACCCCATGATGGCGGCCTTGGCGGCGGCGTACGCCGACTGCCCGAACGAGCCGAACAGGCCCGACCCCGATGACGTGTTGACGATTCGGCCCGAGGCCCTGGTCTTCATGTGCTCGTAGGCGGGACGGGTGACGAAGAACGCGCCCTTGACGTGGACGTCGAACACGGGCTCCAGCTCGTACTCACCGATGTTCAGGAACGTCCGGTTGCGGATGATCCCGGCGTTGTTGATGAGCACATCGAGCTGACCGAACTCGGCCAGCGCCTGGGCCACCATGGCCTCCGCCCCCTGCCGGGTCGCCACCGAGTCGCTGTTGGCCACCGCCGTCCCACCTTGCTCCCGGATCTCGTCGGCGACCGCCTGGGCCGGGCCGGCATCGCGATCTTGGCCCCCCATGGTCGGCGACCCGAGATCGTTCACCACCACCGCAGCCCCTCGGGAGGCGAGCAGCAGCGCGTGGGCTCGCCCGAGCCCGTGTCCGGCACCGGTGACGAGGGCCACCTCCCCGTCGAAACGGAGCTCGTCGACGTCGTTCGGGGCTGCGGTCCGGTCGGTGGCCTCGGTCATGGCGGCCAACGTACACCCGGGCCCCGAACGCGATCGACAACGATCAGCGCTGGTCGCTCCTCGCTGGTCGAGCGGCAACCAGGAACGGCATGACGCCCATGACCACACACTAACCAGCACCTGTGATGCTCAAGAACAAACGACACCAGACAAACCAAAGGAATAGGTATTGTCAGCTATCCAACGAGCACGATCGCTTACGCGATGACTCCACCGTCGACGAGCGCGGCGATCAGATCGGCGTCGTAGCCGGCTTCGGCCAGAACCTGCTGGCCGTGCTCGCCGAGCTCCGGTGCCCGGCCCCGGACGCCGACGTCGGCGTCACGGATCGTGAACGGCGCCGTCACCGTGAAGAACGGCCCGTCGGGGTGGTCTGCGATCAGGTGCAGCACACCGAGTGCCTCCGCTTGCGGGTCGTTCGCCAGCTCCTCGGCGGTCTGGACCGGGGCCCAGGTCAACCCGTGATCGTCGAGCCGGTCGGCCCACTCGGCCCGGGTGGCGGTGGCGAAGGCGGCGTCGCAGGCGGCGATGAGCTCCTCGGCATTGTCGCGGCGAGTCTCGGGAGAGTTGAACCGATCGTCGTCGGCCCATTCGGGGCGGCCGAGGCAAGCGGCGAACTTCGCGAAGAAGTCCTTAGGGCCCGGCATGCACAGGGCGATCCATCGGTCGTCGGCGCAGCGGAAGCGACAGGTCAGTGGGCTCGGCCAGCGGTGGCGGTGGTGGAGGTCGGGGTTGGCCCCCGTCACCAACGTCGCCGACAGGTCGCTCGAGATCGTCCACGCGGCGACGTGCATCAGCGCCACTTCGACGGTCTGCCCCTCGCCCGTCTGGTCCCGCAGGCGGAGCGCGGCCAGCACGGCCGACAGCAACGAGAGCGACGACGTGTGGTCGCCCTGACCGGGGCGGAATGCCGCCGGCGGCCCGCCGGGCTCGGCGACCAGGCTCTGAACGCCGCCCCGGGCGAAGAATGCGGTCATGTCGTAGGCCAGTCGCTCGGCGTCGGGACCTTCGGTCCCGTAACCGGTGAGCGACGTGTGGATCGCCGACGGGGCGACGCCGTGGATGTCGTCGGCGGTCAGCCCGAATCGCCGCTGGCGCTCGGCGGTCAGGTTCGTGATGAACACGTCCGCCGTGGCGGCGAGATCGTGCACGACGGCCGTTCCTTCGGGCCGGTCGAGGTCGACGGCGAGCCCCCGCTTGCCCCGGTTGTCGAGCTCGAACCACGGGTCGGGCCCGACCCCGGGCCCGAGCACCAGCTCCCGGAGGATGTCACCGCTGAGCGGCTCGACCTTGATGACGTCGGCCCCGAGATCGGCCATCATGGCTGCCGCACCGGGCGCCGCGATCATGTTCGCAACTTCCAGCACCCGCACACCGGTGAGCGGGGCGACCACGTCAGGCCTCCACCCGGCTGTCACCGGTCGCCGGGTTCGGGTCGCGCCCGTAGTAGGCCGCGCCGTAGCCCGGCACGGACGAGAACGCAGGCCGCTCGAAGGAGGCCAGGACCGATCGCCAGCGCTCGATCAGCTCGTCCTCAGCGCCGTAGTCGAACGGATCGTGCAACAGTGCCTCGACCTTGGCCGAGGGTGGATGATCGACCAGCCAACGAGCGGTACGGCGAAGCCCCTCCTCCGGCTGCACCACGTCGTCGTAGGAGAGCCGCCTGCGCAACGATGCGGTATTGACCACGCGGTGCCCGGTCGACCAGTGCATGACGAGCGGCCGGGCCGGGGTCGCGAGCTCGTAGGGGAGGCTGACGAACTCGAAGCGGTGGCCGAGCTCGTCGGCAACGACCTCGGCGATCTGTCGGAGGGTGAGGGCCCGCTCGTCGGTGACGTTGTAGATCCCAGCGACCGCAGGGCCCTCGGCCCGGCCGAGCGCGTCGGCGGCACAGAGCACGGCGTGAGCCGCGTTCTCGACGTAGGCTGCCGACTTCAGCGTGAGCCCACCGTCGGCCAGGATCAGCGACCGTCGACCGTCGAGCGCCCGCTTGACGATCGGCCACTCGCGGGGGATCAGCTGGCGGGGCCCGTACAGCATCGGGTAGCGAAGGTGGACCGCTCCCGGGTGGTGCTCGAACACGGCCTGCTCGGTCTCGACGATCCTGCGGACCTTGCCGATCGGCTCGTCGGGCGCGGCCAGCGGGGCATCGGCCGGTGCGGGCACGGTCATCGAGCTCGGGAACAGGTCGCGGGGATCGACCCAGCCCCGGACGGCGCCGACACCGCCGATCGTGATCAGCTGGTCGACCCGACCGGCCAGGAGCTCAGCCAGGACCCGGAGCCGTCCGTACATGACGACCGCCAGGTCGAATTCGGCCGTGCCGATGGCATCGTCGGTGGCGTCACCGTCGAAGGGATCGGTGTGGATGTGGACCACATCGTCGGGGATCTCCGCCACCTCGTGGCGCCCCGTGTGGAGGATCGTCACCTGGTGGCCCCGGCTTCGGAGGCCGTTCACCACGAACGGGCCGGTCGGTCCGGTTCCGCCGACGACCAGGACTCGCTTCGCCACTGCCGGACCTCCTCCGCGACCGTGCCCGAGCCGGTGCGGTCTCAGGGCGATGTCGACCCGAGCCTGTCGAGGAACTCGGCAACGGTCAATTCGGTACCGGGGTCGCGACCGATGATGCGGACCGAGTAGGCGTAGGAGACCGGGGTGCCCTTCGCCGAACCCCCCTCACCGGTGACCGCCGCAGTCACACCGGTGACGACCACGATGAGGTGGATGTCGTACTCTGGCGAGCCGTCGAGATCGAGACCGAGCTCGGGCTCCCAGACGATGGTGGGCAACGGGACGTGGCCGGTCGCGCCGGACCGGTTGACGACCCGGAGCGGGACCTCCCGTTCGCCGGCCGGGCTCGACGGCCGAAACATGGTGACCTCCGCGGCGGTGAAGTCGCGGCCGGCTGCGGTCAGCGACCACCGCGGGTGGACGAGCCCGGTCGGCACATAGCCCCTCGGCGGCCACGCCACGAACCGATCGGGCTCTCGCATGGCGGGCCGCAACGAAGGCGACTCCTCGTCGAATACCCGGTCGTCGAAAACCCACAGCGCGTTGGCCGAGGACCCCACCGACGAGACCCCGACATCACCGACCCCCATCCGGCGGGTCGGCGGGTGAAGGATCGTCGTACGGTGGCCGACATCGACGTTCTTCTCGCCCGGATCCTCGATGTAGCCGTCGACCGCTCGCGGTCCGGTACGCCCGAGGTAGAGATTGCTGTTGGCCGCCGCTTCCTGGCCGACGACACTGAAACAGGCGAACGACGAACCAGGGTTGTGGGTGAGCGAGCCTTCAGCGCTCATCATCATCGCCGCTCGCTGGGCCTTGGCCGAGAAGCTCGGCTCCTCTTCGACGCCGGCCCGTACACCGGCCATGGCCCGGTAGTAGTTCACCCGCCGTATCGAGGCCTGACGGTAGTCAGCAGGGCTGGAGCCCGCATCGCACCGCTCGTCACCGCTTCGCCATTCGAGCTCGGGAACACCGGTCTCGAACTCCGCCTGGTACGCAGCCACCACGTCGGCCCGATCTCCTGTGTCGAACCACGGTTCCGGGCGAGGCCCGATCGGGGTCGTCTCGAGCCCCATGCCGACGGCACCGAACGAGAGCACCACACCCCCGACTGCAGCCAGAACAAGGTGGCGGAACGGGCGGGACACCGCCCTCCATCGGCCCGCCCCCGCCTGTCTTTACCCCGCTTCTCGGCTCGAGGAGTATGCGTCCGGATCGGAGCTCAGCGGCTCGGCAGCTCCCGAGCGATCGCCGCCAGGACACCGTTGACGAAGCGGCTCGACTCGTCGGTCGAGTACCGGCTGGCGAGGTCGACGGCCTCCGACAACACGACACCGGTCGGCGTGTCGAGGTCGAGCAGCTCTGCCACGGCCAGCCGCATCACGAGCCGATCGATCGCCGGCATTCGCTCGAGCGTCCAGCCCGTTGCCCGCTCGGCGATCAGCTTCTCTGCTACCTCCTGCTGCCTCTCGGCCGCCTTGAGCAGCTCGACGACGAACGGGTCCGGGGCGACGGGGAGGCCGGCGAGGAGGTCGTCAACCGCCAGGCTGCGCATCTCGGCTTCGTAGGCGAGCTCGATGGCCCGCTCTCTCGCCTCCCGGCGGCTTCTGGCCGGATTGCGCCCTGGCGTCGAAGGGGTCACGCCCTCGTCAAGTACTCTCCGGTGCGGGTGTCGACCTTCACCCGACCGCCGACCTCGACGAACAGCGGCACCTGCACAACCAGGCCGGTTTCGAGGGTGGCCGGCTTCCGGGCGCCCGACACGCGGTCGCCCTGGATGCCGGGCTCGGTCTCGGTCACCTCGAGCTCCACCGAAGCCGGCATGTCGGTGCCGACGATCTCGTCGCCGTACGTCAACAGCACGATCGACGAGCCCTCGGTGAGGTAGTTCCCGGCCTCGGCCATGACCGCGGCGGGGATCGTGAGCTGCTCGAAGGTCTCGTTGTCCATCACGACGTAGTCGGCCCCGTCGCGGTAGAGGAACTGCTTCTGCCGCTTCTCGATGAACGCGCTCTCCATCTTCTCCCCGGCCCGGAACGTCTTGTCGATGACCGCACCCGTGCGGAGGTTCTTCAGCTGGGTGCGGACGAACGCCCCGCCCTTCCCCGGTTTGACGTGCTGGAACTCGAGGATCTGGAACAAGCCGTCGCCGGTCTCGACGGTCATGCCGTTCTTGAACTCGTTCGTGCTGATGGTCGCCATGGTCGATCGTCTCTCTACGTGGCTCTGGCTGGGGGTCAGGGAACCACCCGCTTGGGGCTGTGGGTGATGGGCTCGCACCCGTCATCGGTGACGACGACCGAGTCTTCGATCCGGACGCCGCCCCGCTCCGACAGGTAGACGCCCGGCTCGACCGTCACCACGAGACCCGTCCGGAGGATACCGGTGCTGCGCGGAGAGAGGATGGGCTCTTCGTGGATCTCGAGGCCGATGCCGTGGCCCGTCCCGTGAATGAACGCATCGAGGAGTCCGTGATCGCCGAGGACGGACCGGCAGACGTCGTCGATGTGCCGTTCCTCGACGCCGTCCGCAACGGCCTCGACACCGGCGGCCTGGGCCTCGATCACGGCGTCGTAGAGTCGCTGCTGCTCCCCGCTGGGGTCGCCACCGGCAACGAACGTCCGCGTCATGTCGCTGCCATAGCCGTCCAGGCGGGCCCCGACGTCGATGATGACCAGATCGTCGCCTTCGATGACCCGGCGGGTCGGATGGGCGTGGGGCAGCGCGGCGTTCGGTCCCGAGGCGACGATCGTGTCGTAGCTCGGCTCGTCGGCGCCGAGCTCGATCATGGTGGCGTCGAGCTGCTGGGCGATGTCGCGCTCGGTTGGCCGGTTGCCGAGCTCACCCACGGCTCGCGACAACGCTCCGTCGGCCATCGCCGCCGCCCGCTCCAGCCTCGATCGCTCGCCGGGATCCTTCGTCTTGCGCAGCTCCTCGAGCAGCGAATCGACAGCGACCAGCTCCCGCCCAGGGAGCCACGCAGCGAACTGGTCATGCTGCTTCCAGGTCACGTGCTGGGATTCGAGGCCGAGCCGGGCTCCGGACGGTGCCGCCCTGGCCAGGATGTCACCGACCTCGGTGGTGGTGACCTCGACGGTGGCGGTCACGCCGGAGGCGTCGAGCTCGGCCGCGATCTGCTCCCGGTAGCGGCCGTCGGTGATGGCGATGAGCTCGTCGGCGGTGACGACGAGCTGACCGTTCGATCCGGTGAAGCCGGTCAGCCACCGGACGTTGGCCGGCTTGGTGACGACCAGTAGGTCGACGCCGACGCGGTCGAGGGCGTCTCGCACCAGCTCGGCTCGGCTCGCCACCTCCATCGGTAGCAGGTCCGGCAGTGTCGCCGGAGGGCTCACGTCACGGTCTCCAGCGTGTCGCGCAGGAGCTTCCGATCCTCGACGAGGACGGGTTCGATACCGTCAGACCCGTCGAGCACGAACGTGATCCCGTCGACCGCCTTCTTGTCCCTGGCGAACAGCTTGACCAGCTCATCGCCGTCGAGGCCTTCCGGCACGGTGGGCGACAAGCCGTAGGCGTCGACGACCCGACGGTGCTCGGCGACGCGGTCGGTGTCGATTCGGCCGAGGGCCGCGGCGAGCTCGGCTGCGTAGACCAGCCCGACCGCCACCGCCTCGCCGTGTCGGATTTCGTAGTCGGTGGCGCTCTCCATGGCGTGCGCCAGGGTGTGACCGTAATTCAGGATCGCCCGCCGTCCGCCTTCTCGCTCGTCGCCGGCGACCACGTCGCCCTTGATCCGCACGCAGGCAGCCACCCGAGGGGCGAGCGGGAGTTGGTCGAGCCGCCCCCCGCCCAGGAAGTGGTACTTCGCCAGCTCGCCCATCCCGCTGACGAACTCGGCCGGTGGCAGCGAGGCGAGCGTTGCGGTGTCGCAGATGACGGCGGCCGGCTGCTTGAACGCCCCGAGCAGGTTCTTGCCTTCCGGAAGGTTGACGCCGCACTTGCCGCCGATTGCGGCGTCGATCTGGCCGAGCAGCGTGGTCGAGACGTGGACCACGGCGATGCCGCGGTGGTAGCTCGCCGCCAGGTAGCCGGCGAGATCGGAGACGACACCACCCCCGAGGGAGACGACGGCGTCCTGGCGGGTCATGCCCCACTGGGCGAACCGGGATGCCAGGTCGCCGACGACCTCGAGCCGTTTGGCCTCTTCGCCGTCGGGTACGGCGAAGACCCGGTGCTCGACGCCGGGATCGACGTCGATGCCGATGCCCTCCTGGGTGACGACTGCGACACGCCGCACCCCTGAGGGCACGAGTCCGGACAGCTCGTCGATGGCTCCCCGTCCGATCACGAC
>JAOTYQ010000870.1 GCA_029861725.1 Acidimicrobiia bacterium
CAACCTAGATCGGAACGCTCCGAGCAGCCCAGTACGGGGACCAGGGACGCCGCTGGCTCGCGACTCGACCCGTTGCTCCAGCAGGAAGCGGTCGTCCTGGATGAGGAACATCGCGGAGAAAGGGTCCCCGTCGGGCCGGTCGGTCGAGCACGATCAGTCGGCCGCCAGGCCGTGTCCTTCGGCCCGGCTCTCGGTCTCCATGCCCCGATGGGGGCAGGTGTTGATGAGCACCTGGACCGCGCCGTCGCCGTCGCGGATCATGATGATGCCGCGGCCACCCACGTCGCGGGTTCCGCTCTTCCGTCGCGGCTGTTCGTGGTCATCTTCCCAGACGCCGCGGTCACGGTCCCAGGCCGAGGAACGCCAGGGCGTTCGGGCCCCGTATGGCGGTCGCCTCGGCGGCGGTGATCGAGCCGGCGACGACCGCATCGTCGAGCGGGCCGGTGGGGTCGTGATCGATGAACGGGTAGTCGCTCCCGAGGGTCAGGTGGTCGGGGCCGTAGCGAGCGGCGAGGACACCGAACGGGAGCGGGTCGAACACCAGGCAGTCGGCCCACAGGCGCCGCACCAGAGCGTCGAGGTCGGCCGGGTCGGCGGCGCTGGTGGCGGCGGCCCGCCACCGGAGCCGGGGGTGGGTCCACGGGAACGCGCCGCCTCCGTGGGCCAGGCACACCCGCAGCTCGGGCAGCTCGGCCAGCACCCCGCCGTAGACGAGTGCCTTGGCCGCCAGGGCGGTGTCGGTGTGCATGCCGATCGCGAAGTCGGTGTGGGGGTCGCTGCAGCGCAGCACCCCCGACCCGTCGATCGGGTGGAGGAACAACGGGGCCCGAAGCTCGGCGGCCGCCCGGAAGAACGGTCGCAGCTCGGGGTGGTCGAGCTCGGCCCCCTGGACCACGGTCCCGATCTCGGCCCCGGCTAACCCCAACGGGCCCGTGATGCGGGCCAGCTCGTCGGCGGCCGCGGTCGGGTCCTGTAGGGGCACGGTGCCGAGCCCGAGGAGCCGGCCGCCGGAGTCGGCGACGGTGGCCGCGATGCGGTCGTTCTGCTCCCGGGCGAACCGCAGCGCATCGGACCCATCGGCCCAATAGGTCACGGCCACCGGGATCGGGGACACGACCTGCACGTCGGTCCCGAGCTGGTCCATCTCCGCCACCCTCGCCTCGGCGTCCCAGAACGGGCGGCGCACGACCCGGAACCGGTCCTCGCCTCGCCATACCTCGCCCCGGTCGGCGTCGGAATGCCCGTCGACGATCCCGGGGACGAGGCGAGGCCAGCGAGGGTCGCCGGTCTCGGCCGCGAGGTCGGGGAGGTCGGGGAAGAAGACGTGAGCGTGGAGATCGACCACCGGCGTCCAGCCCGCGGTGCCCGGTGCGGTGCTCACCGGCCGTGGCGTCCGGGCCGTTGCGGCCAGTACTTCGAGAGCGCGCCGCCGTCGACGGTGATCGAACCTCCGGTCATGAGCGCCGACTCGTCGGACGCGAGGAACGCGGCCACCACGGGGTCGAGATCGTTGCAGGCCACCTTCGCTCCCTCCGCAGCGAAGCCGGACGCGGCCACGCCGCCGATGTTGGGACTGGTGCCGGTGACCAGCGCCACCTTGCCTGTGAGCCGGCCCGTCACGCCCGAGCCCCCGGGGCTGCGACCGGTTCCCACGTGGCGAAGACCTTGTTCGAATTGAAGCAGTGGGTTTCGACGAAGGTCGCCCAGTCGGGTCCGCCGAGTCCCAGCTCCCGGGCGGCACCGGCCAGACACCACCAGTTGAGCACCTCGTGCTGGCCGGCGTGCTCGACGTCGTCGAGCGGTGTCCGCTCCCAGGCCTCGAAGTCCCCGGCCACCAGGGCCTCGTAGAGTCGACGGTCGGCGGGTGTGTCCGGCCGGAGGCGGTGGTTGTGGTCGACGAGGAAGGCGTGTGACCACGACGACGACGCGAGCAGCACCACCCGCCACGGGCTGGCCAGCAGTGCTCGGGCCACCGCCGCGCCCACTTCCATCAGTCGGCTCGGTCGCGGGGCCGGTGGATCGAGCACAAGGTGCTCTCCGAGCGGCTTCCAGGTGCCGCGGGCCGAGATCACTTTTCGTCCGTAGCAGTTGATCGGCATCGCCACGACCGGCCAGGGGAAGCCGGTGCGGTCGTAGTCGAGGAAGAGCACCGCATTGAGGAAGGCGTGGGCCAGGTCGGGGTGGTGCCTCGGAGTGTAGGCGTAGGCGACGTCGACGC
>JAOTYQ010000871.1 GCA_029861725.1 Acidimicrobiia bacterium
GGACCTGACGGTGAAGTTGGCGGTTCTTCTCCCTCGAGGAGGTCAACCGCGTCGAGGGCAAGCGTCACCCATGGGAGCGGGAGTGGAGCTACGGATGGTCGATCCTGCGAATCGGTGCGCTCCTCGTCCGTCTCGATCCGAAGCATCTCGACGACTGGTACGCCGTCACCGGGCGCTCCCTCCACGTTGACGGCATGAAGATCCACGAGCCCGACGTTGCCCGCCTCCTCGTCGAGGAGATCGGCCTCGAGCCCAGTCTCGTCGACCAGGCGATCAGCGACGAGACCACCAACGACGAGGTCAAGGCCGACCACGACAAAGTGATCGCAGCCGGTGGGTTCGGTGTGCCGACCCTGTTCTTTCCCGGTGGCGCTGGCGGGCCGGAGCAGACCATCTTCGGTCCGGTGCTGATCGACCCGCCGACGGGCGAGGCGGCTCTGCGCCTGTGGGACGTGGTGCGGTTGGCTCGAGTTCCCCCACCTCTACGACCTGCAGCGCCCGAAGACCAACGAGGACGAACGTCTCATCGGCCATACGTTCAAGCCCTACATGGAGGCCCGCGACTGGGTCAGCATCAACCGGGGCAAGGTTGTTGCCATGGAAGAGGACGGCTTCAAGGTCAAGGGCGACGCCAAGGACGCCGGCAAGCTGAAGTCCTAGGCCGTCGGCCGATTCGAATCAGGAGGAACAGACCCATCATGATCGCAGCAGACGAGACATTCGACGGCACGTGGCCGTTCGAGCCGAAGTTCTTCGAGGGTGCCGGTTTCGACCGCATCGACCAGGGTGAGCCAGCAGCCAACGTTCGAGCCCTGCTGGAGGCCCATCTTTCCGCGGTGCGGTCGAACCCGGCGGTCCTCCGAGCGTTGCTTCGGGGCGAGGTCGGGGTCGATCAGGCGGCCAGCGCAATTCTCGACGACGACCGCCTCGACGCGATCTGCCGTTTGTGCCTCGAACTCGGCCTGGATCCGACCAACAGCGCTGTCATCTTGAGCTTGCGGACCTGGACGGGCGCAGTCGACGAGGCGGCTGTGGCCTCGCTGGACGACGGCGGCGAGGTCACCATTGCCCAGTTGGCCGAAATGCTACTTCGGTTGCTCCACACCTCGTTGTCGAACTTGGCGCTGCTTGACCCCGCGACCGACCTGACGACGGCCCTGGCCGTGGCCAAGCAGTGGCAACCCACATTCCCCCGAGACTGACCCTCTCGGGTTCCGCCAGGCCCAGCACACCGCTGCCGGGTTGCTCGAGAACGCCGTCGAGATGAAGGCATCGATTTGGAGGATCGGCGCGGCGACTTGAGGCGGCCGAGGCGGTGGTGGATGCCTCCGGTACGTAAAGCCTTAGCAGTCGACGGCTGCTTGGAGTGCTGCGCAGGCTTCGGTGAGTCGGGCTGGACGGAGTGCACAGATTTGAGCGACGAGATACGCCTTCGGGACGACTCTGAGGTTGTCGAAGCTGGCGACACATTCTGTGGGCATGCCATCTGCGGGTCCGAGCGACAACTCGGTCGGGATTCCTCGGATCGTACGGGTGACGGGGGCCGCCAGGACGGCGTTCAGCACCGGGATCGCTGCGGATCGCGACATGATCAGAAAGGGGCGTCGACCGACCCCTTCGATCTCGCCCCACCAGACCTGCCCGCGGTCAGGGGTGCTCACCACGGCTCGTCGAGGATTGCCTCCCGGAGTGAGGCCATCGCCGCGTGCTCTTCGGAGTCGGTTGGTGGCTGACGCGTGTAGCCATCGATGATGGCGAGGTCGGTCTGGCGTTGGCGTTCGAGCCTCATGATTGCTTCGATGCCTGCGCGAACGGCGGCCGCTCGGCTCTGGTACACACCCCTCGCGACCAGTTCATCGAGGTCGGAAAGGAGCCGCTCTGGTAGCCGTACGGCAATCTGTTCGGTGGCCATCCACGAAGTCTACCGTTTTGGGATGCGTATCGGTGTGCTGTTTGCACACCTGAGATGAGCTTGGTGTCGGGACGACCGGGTCAAGGCCACCGTTGGCAGCTGGATCCAGGCGCTCCCGTGGCGAGGGTCAAGGGTTGGCCTCATGTCCCGCCTCACTTCAGGTGAGCCGGTTCGGCCGGCTCGCACCGCGCTGGCGGCGGCAACTCGAGCGAGAGGTGACCGCTCTTCAGCTGAGGAGCGGTCACGACCGCATGATCCGAGACCATGGCCGCAAGCCATTCCGGGTAGCCCATCGCTCGGG
>JAOTYQ010000238.1 GCA_029861725.1 Acidimicrobiia bacterium
GACCCCGACATCGGCCTGTTCGTCATGCCCTACGACACCGACGTCAACAAGCTGGTCGGCGTCAACTACCGCGTCGAGCCGCTCTCGGTGCGGCTGGCCCGGCTGGGTCTGCTGACCGACGCCGACGAGATCTCGCCGGAGATGATCGAGCTCTCCACGGCCATCTACGACCCGGACACGTTCGGCGACCCGTCGACCGACGTGTTCGAGGCCCATGCCGGCGACCCGATCAGGTTCCGAGTCGTCAGCGGCTATTCCGAGCAGAACCAGGTGTTCTCGGTGGAGGCCCACTCGTGGGGCCTGACGCCGACGCTCGAAGGCACCGACGTCGTCAGCTCGCGCTACCTGACGCCGGGGGGCGTGCTCAACGTCGAGATCGAGGCGGCCGGCGGTCCCCAGCACCGACCGGGCGACTACATGTGGGGCAACCATCGGCTGCCCTATCAGAAGGCGGGCCAGTGGGGCCTGATGAGGGTGCTCGACCCGAACGAGACCACCGACCTGGTTCCGCTCGACGAGCTGTCCGGAAGTGGCGGGTGAGACGGTGGTGAGCATGATGCGAAAGGCACTCTTGGTCCTGGCGACGATGTCGATGGTCGCAGCGTGTACCGGCGGGGGAGACTCCGCCGAGCCAGCGCCCGTCGTCGAGGAGGCCTCAGCCGAGCCCGGTTTCGTCTCGGTGGCACTCCCTACGCAGTCGCTCGACCCGGTGCTCACGTTCACGATGGGCGAGGAGGTCCGCATCCCAGCGTCGATCGCCTCCGACCAGAACCTCCCGATCCTCCACGGCGACGTCGAGATGACCCCGCTGCTCGATACCGAGAGCTTGACCGGCCACCCCATCTCCAACCTGCGCGATCCGCTGCAGGATCTCGAGCTGGCCCTGGCCGGGTTGCTCATGGCGGCCGAGGAGGCGGGCGACCAGCCGATCACCGACTCGGCTGCCGCCCAGGAGGCGATGGACATCCTCCTCGGCCAGACGGAGGGCCGGCTCTACGACGGCTTCCCCCTCCTCAACTACAACCAGGGCGGTCCCCTCGAGGATCAGATCGACGGCGAGTACAAGATGAAGGAGCTCACCCCAACGGGCGAGTACTTCACGAGCCAGATCGACGGTGAGACGCGCCAGGTCTGGGAGCTCACGGTCAACATGCTCTGGTATGGGCAGAACTTCGACTCCGACACGTTCCTCGTCCGCGTCCCGTTCGAAGCTCACCCCTACGACGAGTTCCGGATCAACTGGCGGGTGTACTCGCTGATCCAGGAGGACCTGTCGCCGACGACGATCCTCAACGACGGGTTCGGGCGCATCTTCCACGGTCTCGACAGCAGCTTCGCGAGCCTGCCAGCCGAGACGTTGTCGGAGGTGACGATCAGCTACCCCTCACTCGCACACTTCCGTGGGATGTACGTCTGGGGGTGGGGGGTGCACCCTCCTCGCGTGCAGTTCCTCCAACCGGTCGTCGAGGTCAGCGCCGAGGGCGATCTGCACCCCCACGGCGAGTCGTTCGCCACCCGGACCCGGGTCGACCTCACCATCGACGCCATCTCCGACGTCGCCCCTGAGATGAAGGCCTACACCGTGGCGTCGGCCGCGATCGAGGGCGCTACCGGGGCCGAGATCGCGGCGATGCTGATCGACCCCGCCGTCGGCCCCGCCGGCACCTTCCGCGAGTGGCTGCGGCTGGCCTCCGACCTGCGGGTCCTGCCCCCCGAGGCGTGGGACGTGCTCGCTGAGGAGGACGGCCTCGAAGAGGGCGAGTTCGGCGAGTACGACATCGTCGTCGCCTATCTCAACAACGAGATCTACGGTTCCAGTCCCTACTCCCAGCAGGACTCCGAGGGCAAGGGCGGTGTCGTCAAGGACTGGGCTCAGGGCGACGACATGATCGTCAAGGTCATCAACCTCGACGATCACACGCACTACTACCGCAACGTCGACTTCGGTGCTCAGCTCTCCGAGGGCATGGCCGACACCTTCGGCAACGGCAGGTTCAGCTTCGAGAAGTTCAGCCCCAAGCCGTCATACGGCGTGCCCAAGGTGGCCGAGATGCAGTGGCGGACCGGGTGGGGCTACGTGCCCCACGAAGGGATCCTCCAGCAGGAGGGCTTGTTCCCCCGACCCGAGGATCAGGAGACGATCGTCGCCTTCACCGACCAGTTCGGCGAGCAGAAGTGGGGCTACGTGTTCGAGAACACGTCGGGCTACTGGCGCTTCAACCCGCCCGATGCGATCCGCGAAGGCGACCGGGTCGAGGCCGGCGATCCGCTCCGGGAGCTCGACGGCGAGGACGGTGTGGTGCTCGGCCTCGACACCGAGGGTTTTGGCGTTGCCAAGATGCCGGAGGCGCCGATAACCACCCATCCCGACCAGGAGAACTTCGCCGAGCTCACGTTCCCCGGCTTCCTGCGCAACCCGAACCCCGAAGGCGGCGACATCATCCCACCGACGCCCGTGTGGTCACCGTTCCTCGCGCTCAACCCGGAGACCGGCACGCTGAAGGCGCCCGACGGCAGCTACTGGACCGACCAGACCTATCTTCACGGCCGGCCGATCCAGCCCGGCGAGGCTTTCACGGCGACGATCGAGGCGCCCCGGGCGGCGGGTCAGCTCTTCTACCAGTTCGACCCGCTGTTCCACGACAACATGATCTTCTCGCTCCACCCCCGCAGCGACATCGTCCGCTGACCCAAGCTCGGACTGGTCCATTCGGCCAGATTCCGGTGGTTCCGGGGAGTGCCACCTCGGGCCGCGCGCCCGCACACTGCTTCCATCATAGTATGTACCCGTAAAGGAGATCCGACGACGACCCACCCACACTGTTCAGCAGTGGGCCGTCGCCTGACCCATCCCGGGACGTAGGTCCCTGACCGCATCCGGGTCGGTGCACGACGATGGACAGGATGACCTCAGATCAGGCCCGGTCGCTCGCTGACGAGCCAAAACCGAACGCGTCTGGGGCCACGGGCACCGGCGGGACGGCGATCGCTGGTGCGCAACCACCGTGGGCGGCCCGGGAGCAGGCGGTCGCCGCCGAGCTCGGCACCGACCCGGTCGCCGGGCTGAGCGGCCGGGTGGCCGCCGAGCGGCTGGCCGCCGACGGGCCGAACGAGCTGGAGGCGGCGCCACCGGTGCCCCGCTGGGTGCGCATGGCGAGGCAGTTCAGCGACCCGCTCGTCGTGCTACTGCTGGTTGCCATCGCGATCTCGCTGATGGCCTGGGCCGTCGACGGCGGCGGCGAGATCCCGCTGGAGGCGATCGTGATCGCCGCCATCGTCGTGCTCAACGCTGCGATCGGCTATTGGCAGGAGGCCAAGGCGATCCAGGCCGTCGAGGCCCTGCGCCGGCTCACCGGCACCCTCACGACCGTCGTACGCGACGGCGAGCCGCGCTCCATCCTGACTGCCGAGGTGGTCCGGGGCGACGTCGTGCTCCTGGCCGAGGGCGACGCCGTCGGGGCCGACGCCCGCCTCGTGGACGTGGCGGCACTGCGCATCGTCGAGGCGGCGCTGACCGGCGAGAGCGTGCCGACCGAGAAGACCGTCGCCCCGATCGCTCCCGACGCCGAGCTCGTCGACCGGTCGAACATGGTGTTCAATGGCACGGCCGTCGCCGGCGGGCGGGGCCGGGGCGTCGTCGTCGCGACGGGGATGGCGACCGAGATCGGCAGGATCGCCACGATGCTGGAGCAGGCGAGCGACGAGCGGACGCCCCTGCAACGCCAGATCGACTGGCTCGGCAAGATGCTCGGGACAACGGTGGTCGTGCTGGCTGCGATCGTGCTCGGCGCCATCGCCCTCACCTCGGACATCAACAACGCGGGCGACCTCCTCGACGCCCTGCTGGTCGGGGTGTCGCTCGCCGTCGCCGCCGTGCCCGAGGGGCTCCCGGCGATCGTGTCGGTCGTCCTCGCCCTCGGCGTGCAGCGCATGGCCGCCCACAACGCCGTCGTGAAGAAACTCTCGTCGGTCGAGACGCTGGGCTCGGCATCGGTGATCTGCACCGACAAGACGGGGACGCTCACCCGCAACGAGATGACGATCGTGCGGGTTGCAACAGCGACCGCCGAGGTCGAGATCACCGGCTCCGGCTACGAACCAGTCGGCCAGGTCTTGCAGGACGGGGAGCCGGTGACGTCGCGCTCGGTCCGCAACGACGTCGGGCTGGTGCTCGGCGCCGGCAGCCTCGCCAACGACGCGTCGATGCGGCGCGACGAGTCCGGCCAGTGGCAGGTGCAGGGCGACCCGACCGAAGCCGCGTTCCTGGTCGCCGAGCGGAAGCTCGGGCTGAGCGAGCAACGCGAGCAGCGCTACCGGCGGGTCGGGGAGATCCCGTTCAACTCCGAGCGGAAGCTGATGACCACGATCGACCACGACCGGGTAGCGAGCAACGGCGCCGACGCCCCCCAGCTGATGCTGGTAACCAAGGGGGCGCCCGACGTCCTCATCGAGCACTGCACGAGGATCCGGATCGACGGCGACGTCGTTGCGTTCACCCCGGACCGGCGGGCGGCCGTCGAAGCATCGATCGAGCGGCTCGGCGACGCCGCCCTGCGCACGCTTGCCGTCGCCTACCGCACCCTCGACGTCCCGCCTGACGAGCTCGACGAGTCCATCGAGCGGGATCTGATCCATCTCGGCGTCGTCGGCATCATCGACCCGCCGCGGCCCGAGGCGGCGACCGCGATCGCCGAAGCACACCGGGCCGGCATCCGGATCATGATGATCACCGGCGACCATCCCCGGACGGCCGCTCGCATCGGCGAGCAGCTCGGCCTCGACGGCGGCACGACCAAGGCGCTCACCGGAGGCGACCTTGCCATCCTCGACGACGAGGCCTTCGCGGAGCGGGCCCGGACCGAGACCGTGCTCGCCCGGGTTGCGCCCGAGCACAAGCTCCGCGTGGTCGAAAGCCTCCAGGCAGGGGGCGAGATCGTCGCCATGACCGGCGACGGCGTCAACGACGCCCCTGCCCTCAAGCAGGCCGACATCGGTGTCGCGATGGGCATCAACGGCACGGAAGTGTCGAAGGAAGCGGCCGACATGATCCTGGCCGACGACAACTTCGCAACGATCCTGCGCGCGGTGCGGGAGGGACGGGAGATCTTCGCCGACATCCGCAAGTTCCTCCGCTACCTGCTGGCCTCGAACACAGGCGAGGTGCTCGTGATGTTCGTCGGCGTGCTCGGGGCCGGCCTGCTCGGGCTGACCGACACCGCCGACGGTCTCGCCGTCCCGTTGCTTGCGACCCAGATCCTGTGGATCAACCTGCTCACCGACAGCACCATGGCGCTGGCACTCGGCGTCGACCCGGCCGTCGAGGACATGATGGACCGGCCGCCGCGCCGCGTGGGCGACCGGCTGGTCGACAACACGATGCTGGTCACCATCGGCGTGGTCGGTGCCACGATCGCCCTGGCCGGACTGGTGGCCCTCGACCTGGAGCTGCGGGGTGGCCTGCTCGGCGGCTCGGGCGACCTCGTGACCGCCAGGACGATGGTGTTCACCACGCTCGTGCTCGCCCAGATCTTCAATGCCTTCAACGCCCGCTCCGATCGGATCTCGGCCTTCGTCCGGCCGTTCGACAACCGGCTGCTCTGGGCCGCTGTCGCCGTCACCGTCGCCCTCCAGGTATTGGTGGTGCACGCCCCTGCCCTCAACCGGGCCTTCGACACCGTCCCCCTCGACGCCAGGCGCTGGGCGATCTGCCTGGCACTATCGAGCTCGGTCCTCGTCGTCGAGGAGGGACGCAAGCTCGTGGTGCGCGCCCGGTCCAGCTGAGCGGGTCGCGGGAGCGTTGGGATAAGGGGGCCCTCAGCTTCACCGACAAGTGCGTCGGTGCTCCAGATCCGATGCTCCCAGTGGGCGCCGCCGGTGGTCGGGCCGCGGCGGCGTTGCGGGGACGAGGCCCAGGCGTTCGGCGTCGCTGAGGGTCTTGCGCAACACGACATGGGTGTTGCGGACGGTCTTCGGCTCGAGCGGGCGACCGGTTCGCCCTGTGGCCTCCAGCGGCGTCAGGGCCTGCAGCTTCTGTTCAGGGTGTGCCCGGGGCGGGAGTCGAACCCGCGCGCTGTTCCAGCCGAGGGGTTTAAGCTTTCGCCCACCGCACAGCCCAGTGCGGTGCCGTCCGTCTGGTGCGGCCTGAGCTGGGCGAATGTTCTGGCCCTTGTCGTGCCGTCCGGGCGGATACGGCCGGTTCCGGGGAATCCTGTGCACGTTCCGTGCACGGGTCGCCGGCCTCGATTCGCCGGAGTGGGGGCTCGTCCCATCCTTCTGGTGGGGCCTGGTCCCTTCGTGCCACCGTTCGGTTCATGCACCCCGTTTGGCCGGCCATCGGAGATGTCGTAGGTCTTCAACAAGGGGTACCGCTAGTGACCGCTAGGTGCTCTGAACTGGGGTTTTGTTGGCCAGTCGGTACCGCTGTGACGCTAGCTGACCACTGAAACTAGGGATGGACTAGGGATACTCGGCGTGCACACGGGTCGGCTCCTGACGGGCCTCGTCCGAATCACGCGATGGCGACGTTCCATGGTTCTCTTGACGTGGATTCGGGATTGAAGCTGACGGCTTTGCTCCTGCGACATTCGAGACAGTGTCTGGCACCGTGTCGTCCCGCTGGTCCTCGTCTGGAAGGGCAGGCGTGGCCTCGGCGAGAGCGTCACTGGGCAGATCGTGCTGAGACGATTCAGCGGCGTCTGCGTCATCGGTCGACCTCTTGGATGACCCCGCTCGATGCCCGAGCCGAGGTGCTCGGGGTTGGTAGGCGACAAGATTCTGGAGGAGTCCGCCGTAGAACGATTCCACAGCCTCGGTTACCGATTGCACGAAGCCTGGGTTGCGTCCGGCGTTGCGGTTCATCCCGAGCTCAGACCGCGAGACGATGACGCCGACGGGCTACCCGAGATCCGGTTCGCCGGCCCGACCCGATGGGAGGACTGATGCTGGACCGCTGGCACGACTGCAACCACCCCGACCACCCCGGCTGCCCCCGAATGCGAGATCGACCTCGGCGGAACCCGAGCCAAAGACCGCCAACCACGAACGGGACAGGCACCATCTGTTCGCCGGCGAAGATCAACAACATACCTGCCGGAGAAGTGGCAGCCATGTTGATGGGCGCTGCTGAAGCAACCTTGCCGTCTGACTGCTCAACGGTACGGATGCAGCGACCGCTCGGGAGCATTCGTGGAGCTTCTGTTCACCGTTCAGGACACGCTCGAAGGGAGGTGAGCAGATGAGCAACCAATCGGTTCGAAGGACCTACACCGTCGACGAGGCAGCGGCCATCCTCGGAATCTCACGCACAACGGCCTACGAGTGCGTGAAGTCAGGCGAGCTCCCTTCGCTACGGCTGCGACGCCGCATCGTCATTCCGGTGACTGCGCTTGAGAGCCTGATCGGAGCGGCGTGAGCGACCGAGTGTCGAGATGATCGAATGGGCAGCCAAGGTCGTTTCGCTACTGGTTTGTGGGTGGATCCCTCGACCGCCGGACTGTCTTCACCGGCGGATGCGGTCCAAGCGATCCTCCAGGGCGGGTTCGAGGCCCGTACTGAGGTAGCTGGACCCATGCTCGAGTCCATTGGATTCACCGTTATTGACTACTGGATCGTCTCCGGCGGCGAGTGGCACGCCGCGGTCCTGGTCGAGGGCCCCGACGACCTGAGCGCAGCCGACGCGGCGCGCACCACCTTCCAACAGGTCGCAGCCGGTGCAATCGTTGACGGACGCTTCCTCCGGCTGGCCAGGCCAGCCGATGTCGACGCCATGCAATTCGACTACTCCGCGCCGGGGCGATGACGGCCAGCGCCCGCGTCCTACCGAGACCATGGCCACGAGCAACGGCGTGCAGCTCCGACGTCGGGCAAGTCGTCACGGGGAGCACTGATCTAGCCATCGGCCGCTCTCCGCGGTCGCGTTACCGATTACGGGAGGCGGGCCATCACGCCGGCACCCGAGCGCGGCAGATCGTGATTTCCGGGCGACGTTACCGAGTTGTGGCAGCGGATAGCCCAGGTGTCCGACGGACCTGATCCCACAGGGCGGTGCCCGCTGGCGTGGACCGCCACGAGGACCGGAGGGTTGGTTATCGAGCGGGCACCAACCGGTCGGCCAGGTGTCTGCTGGCAGCCTCGGCCGCTGACTTGTCGCTGTAGCAGCCGATCGCTGGCTGTCGTCGGAGAACGGCGTGTAGCGCATCGTGGTGGTGTTCACGGCCGAGCGGGCGGGTCACGAGGGTCGATTGCTTGCCCATCTCGGCCTCGATTGGTTCCGG
>JAOTYQ010000239.1 GCA_029861725.1 Acidimicrobiia bacterium
CGCCAACTCTGTCACAGCTTGGTCCCAAGTGATCCGTTGGCGTTGCGGCCCCATGTGCCCAGCTAGGTGGATGATTGGGGCAAAGACGCCGCCCGGAAACGCGAACTCACTATGCTGCCCCGTGGTAAGCCATCCGGCATCGATGAGCTTGCACGACCCCCCAACCCTATGTTCGACGTCGTTGCGAGCTCCTCGCCGAGGGTGAGCGCTCCTTCGAGGTTGACGGGGAGCGGACTGAATCTGAGCTCATGCAGCGTTCATTGGCCCGAGGGAGCCCGGAGTACGTGAGGCGACAAGTGGACGAGCAGACCGAGTCCGGGTGGATGGCGCTGGCGCACGAGCTGGATGCGGTGCCGTTCGCCACGCCCGGTTGGGTCCGGGCGTTTCACGATGCCCACGGCTTCGGGCGGCTTCGGGTCCACCAGAGCGGTGCTGACGGCCGGCTCGATGGGCTCCTCGCTCTGTACCGTGTTCGAGCATTGCGGGACTCTGGATTCCAGAAGCTGTTGACATCGCAAGCGGGGCCGATCGCAACCAGCCACGGGACCGCAGTGAGGCTCCTCCTCGAGGCGGCGAACGACAGCGGCCGGACAATCCGGATCAAAGAGCTCGATGGCGAAAAGCACGACGTGCCGCGGCTCGTTTCCGACCTCGAAGAGAACGGCTGTGTCGTCAAGGCCCGCCACCTGATGTCCAGCCCCTACATCGAGTTGAAGATGGACCGAGAGGCGCTCCTCGCGTCCCTCAGCAAGAAGCGGCGCCAGAACCTCAACCGATCCCGCCGGCAGCTCGAGGCGCTCGGCGAGGTACGTTTCGAGATGATCGACTCGGCCCAGCGCGCCCCTCATCCGGCACAGATCGAGGCCTTTCTGCAGCTCGAGGCGAGCGGTTGGAAGGGGGACATCGGCTCGGCGATGATCTCGACGAAGAGATCCGAGTCGCTGTTCCGATCGATCATCGACTGGGGCGCGAGCCAGAAGATACTGCATCTCAATCAGCTGTACGTCGACGACGAACTGCTTGCTGCCAGCTTCGCCCTCTGCATCGGCGGGACGCTGTACGGGATGAAGACCACCTACGACGAGCGCTTCAAGAGATACGGACCGGGCATCCTGCTTCTGAACGAAGAGATCCTCTGCTCGATCGATCGGGGTTTGCGCCGTGTCGACCTCCTCGGACCACTCGACCATCACAAGACCGACTACGCCACGGACAGCAGGGACATCTGGGAGCTGTATTTCGGGCTGCGACAGGTGATACCGCTCGCCCAGATGAGGCTCGGCGGACCGGTCGACCACGCAGGGCGCTCACTCGGATATCGATCACGGCAGCTTCGGAGCACGGTGCGACAGCGGCTGGCCCGATCCGGCGAGAAGTCCCACCCGTAACAGCGCCGTCAGGTGGTCGAGTACTGACGCAGCGCGCGGCGGGCCACGACCATGCGATGGACCTCGGTCGGGCCTTCGTAGATGCGAGCCAGCCGCAAGCGCTGAGACATCATGGCGAAGGGCATCTCCCTGGTCATGCCCATGGCCCCGAAGCTCTGCATGGCGTTGTCGACCACCTCAGAGGCCATCTCGGTTGCGAAGACCTTCAACATGGAAGCCTCGGTTCTGACGTCGCCGCCCCGGTCCTGCTTGATTGCGGCGTCGTCAACCATGAGCCGCGTCGCATGGATCTTGGTTGCGGCGTCGGCTACCCACCACTGGATCGCTTGCCGGTCGGCCAGCTTCTCCCCGAACACCTCCCGAGCTTGGACGTGGTCGCACATCAGCTCGAGGGCTCGACTGGCGAAGGCGACGCACAGAGAACCGATCTCCAATCGGCGGATCGTGAGCCGCTTCTGCATCGGGGCGAAGCCCTCACCGACCTCGCCGAGGACCTGGCCGTCGTCGAGGCGGAGATCGTCGAGCACGAGCTCCCAGGTTCGGCTGCCGCCGATCATCGGGATCTCCCGCTCGACGATGAAGCCAGGGGCTCCCCTGTCGACGATGAACGCGGTGATCCCACCTCGAGCTCCCCGGGCCGGGTCGGTCACCGCCATCAGGATGACGAAGTCGGCAGTCGGGATGTTGGACACCCAGATCTTGCGGCCGTTGATCACCCACTGATCGCCGTCACGCACCGCCCTGGTCTTCATGGCCGCCGGGTCGGCCCCGGCCCCGGGCTCGGAGATGGCGATGGCCGAGCGCATCCGCCCTTGGGCGTAGGGCTCTAGGTACGCGGCCTTCTGCTCGGCGCTCCCCACGGCCATCAGCATGTGGAGGTTCGGGGAGTCGGGCGGGAACCGGAACGGGATGATCGTCTTGAACAGACGCTCCTGGATGGCGAGCATGATACGACTGGACAAGGCGGCGCCGCCGACCTCTTCCGGGGCGTCCAGGGCCCACAGCCCGATCTCCTTGCAGAGCTCGAGCAGCGGCTCCTCTTCTTCGGGCAACAGCGCGGCCGCCTGACCGGCTGCCTCGCGGGCCATGACCGCCGCCTCGAGGGGCATCAGCTGGTCGTCGACGAACCGCTCGACCAGCTCCAGTAGCATCGTCTCCTCTTCGGTGAACTCGATCGTCATCATGGAACCTCTCGTTGTCCGATGGTGGGCAGAAAGACCTCGGCGTCGCACCGGAGCATCCGGTGCCGCAGCTCAGCGAAGCTCGGAGGCTGCCCGCTGCATCTCGGCGAGGTGTTGATCCGGTGTCAGCTCGGCCCCGAGGGTGCGGAGGCAGAGGTGGGTCAATCCCTCCTGCCGCCAGGCCTCGACTCGGTCTCGCCACCCAGACGCGGCGTCGCCGACGACGGCCACGGACGCCTCGGCGCCGACGGCGGAAGGCTCCCGGCCACTCGCTTCCGCCAGCTGGCGGATCTCGGCGGCCAGCGGCTCGAACTCGTCGGGTCCGCACAGCACGAACCAGCCATCGGCGAGGCGGCCGATGCGACGGAGGACCCGGCGACCGGGAAGACGACCGGCCCCGATCCAGAGCGGGATCGACCGGGTCGGCCTGGGGTTCAGGCCGGCTGCCGTCACCGAGTCCCACCGGCCGGAGAACGTCACGGTCGGCTCGGACCAGAGGAGACGAAGCAGCTCGATCTGCTCCTCGAGCCGTGCGCCACGGGTGTGGAAGTCGTGGCCCATCGCGGCGTACTCGGCCTTGCTACCGCCGACCCCGACCCCCAGCCGCGTGCGGCCACCGCTGAGGAGGTCGAGCTCGGTCGCCTGCTTGGCCAGGAGTGCCGTCTGGCGTGACGGACTGACGATGACCGACGGCACGAGCTCGATCCGCTCGGTTACTGCCGCGATGTAGGCGAGCAGCAGCAATGGCTCGTGAAGGTGTCCGGCCTCCGGTCTGAGCACCAGATCGGGAACTCGGAGGTGGGTGAACCCGAGCTCGTCTGCCCCTCGAGCGAAGGCCACGATCGCCCGAAGGTCGTCCTGGAGCTCGCGGACCGGGAGAGAGATACCGATTTCCATCCGAAGATTCTTACTTGTATCGGTCCACCGTGCGCCGGTCGAGGCTGCGGCCGGCGACCGACGGTGGCTACTGGGCTACGGCGTCCAGAGGGCGAAGGCCAGGCCGGTGCCAGAGCCGGCCGGGGTGCGGTAGCCGGGAACATAGTCGATCAGCTCGAAGTCGAGGTCGTGGCACGCGGCGGCCGTGGTGATCCAGTTCTTGATCTCCGAGGTCCCGGCCACGTAGGTCGCCTCGGGTATGGCACAGAGCGCATCGAGATCGTGGCGAGACAGGCCGTCGAGCACCTCCCGGTCGAGGTCCTCCAAGACGAGGAAGTGGCTGAGCCCGCCCGAAGCCACGACCGCGACCCGCTGCTCGCCGGCGAAGCTGTCGATGGCTGTTCGGATCATGGTGCCGAAATCCCGGCAGCGACTGGCCCGGGGTTGGCTCGGCGGGTTGTAGGTGTTGACCATGATCGGCACGATCGAGACGCCAGCCGAGGCCAGCCGGCGCATCGGAAACCCGAAGGCATGACCCATGCCCCTCGCGGGCTCGGGGAGCCGATCGCTCGTTGCGACGTCGAAGTGGCTGTCAAAGGCCACCGCGATGAGATGACGGGCCAGGTCGGTGGCCACCGGGTACGGAACGGCCCCGTCGGGCTCCTTGTAGCCGGGCAGGAACCGCTGCACGACCGGCGGCACGGCGGCCAGCCCCTCGATGCCAGCGTTGGTCAGCGTGTCGCCCCAGTAGATGAGGAACGGCGGCAGGTTGTCGCTCAGGAGGTGCTCGTCCTGGTCGTCGCCGATGATGACGAGCACATCGAGCCGCGCCTCGGCTACCGCTTGCTGCAGCCGGACCATCGCCGCTGCGACCCGGTCGGCCCCTTCTCGGCACCGCTCCGACGAGGCGAGGGCGCTCACCGTGTCCCCGACAGCCGCCAGCTGCTCGTCGTAGGTCACGTTGCGCCCGTCGCGGGTGTACAGCATGGCGTGGTCGTGGTCGCCCTCTCCCCAGACCAGCCAATCGTCGCCGTCCATCGAGACCATCGGGCTGTGGGAGGCACCAACGCCGAGCACGAGGTCAGCCATCGAATCGCTCACGCGCAGCTGGGGCCGTCGGTCGAATATCCATACGGAATTGCATACAGTATGGACACACTACTGCGCTGGTCACGGCGGCGACGAGCCCTTCGACGAGAGAGAGCGTCACCCGATGTACAACGACACCCGAGTCCTCGACGTCCACGGCCATGTCAGCCACCCCTTTGGCGGGATGGGCCAGACGCTCATGTTCATGCAGGCGATGAACAGCCCGGTCCCCAGCCCCATCGGCACCGACGGGGCTGGTCAGGCCGGGTTGGGCGACGAGCAGTTCGAGGTCTCGGTTGGACGCCACGTCGACCAGCTCGACGACCGCAACATCGACAAGCAGGTGATCGGCCCCCGCCCGTTCCTTATGCAGGGCTTCATGGAGCGCCATCTCCTGCCGGCGTGGACTCGGGTCGTCAACGACGCCATCAACAAGCAGTGCGAGATGCACCCCGACCGATTCCTCGGGGCCTGTCAGCTCCCCCAGGACGCCCATGCCGCCGACGCCGCTCACATGCTCGACGAGTTGACGCGCTGCGTCGACGACTACGGCTTTGCCGGGGTCTACGTGAGTCCCGACCCGGAGGGGCGCCGCAACAGCCCAGGGCTGGCCGAGGACTACTGGAACCCGCTCTACGAGACGTGCGAGGAGCGGCAGCTGCCGATCATCGTGCACGGCACCAACTGCCTGGATCCCCGCTTCGAGCCGGTACCCCACAGCTACCAGCTGGGCTTTGTGTCAGAGCAGTACTGGGCCAACCAGATCCTGTCCCACTCCGATGTCTTCGAGCGCTTTCCCGCACTCAAGGTGATCATCTGCCACTGCGGTGGTGCCCTCGACCGGTGGATTCCCAACGACCCCCACCTGGCGCAGAAGGACCTCAGCGCCAACCTCTTCTACGACACGTGCGCCCACGACGAACCGTACCTGGAGTGCGCGATCAAGCAGCGGACGCCGGCCAGGATGTGCTTCGGGTCCGAGGTCCCGGGCTCGGGCAGCGCCCTGCGCGAGGGCTCCGGGCGTCCGGCCGACGATCTCGTGCCGATCATCGGCGGGTTCGACTTCCTCTCCGAAGAGGAGAAGAACACGATCTTCCACGAGAACCCAGCGCGGCTCTTCCCCGCGCTCGCCAAGTGAGCGATCGACTCGTCGACCGGCTCCGGCGACTCGACAGCGGCGCGGTGTCCGACGCCTGCGACCAGCTCGGCCTCTACGGTCGGGTGTCGACCGCCCTGCACCCAATGACCGGACCGGTTCGCCTCGGTGGTCGCGTCGTCACCGTGCTCCTCGGCCCTCCTGGCGAGGGCGAATCGAGTGACGGAACGAAGCGACACCTCTGCGCCGCCGCTGCCGATGCGGCGACGCCGGCCGATGTGATCGTGGTCGCCCACCAGGGCCGCACCGATTGCGCCGGGTGGGGAGGGAACCTCTCTCGGGCGGCCCGGCACAGAGGCGCGGCCGGGACCGTCGTGCACGGCGCCGTGCGTGATGTCGACGAGGCGATCGAGGTCGGCTACGCAGTGTTCGCGACCACGGCCACGCCCCGCACCGCCAGGGGCCGGGCGGAGGAGAGGGCTTGGGGAGGGACCGTGTCCATCGACGGGATCGCCGTCGCCACTGGCGACTACGTCATCGCCGACTCGACCGGGGTTGTCTTCGTTGCCGCCGCCGATATCGAACGGGTGCTGGCCGCTGGCGAGGCCATCGTCGCGAAGGAGGCCGCCATGGCCGCCGAGCTCGACGCTGGCCGTCCGGTGAGCGACGTCATGGGTGCCGGCTACGAAACCATGCTCGAATAGAGGGTGAGACAAACCAAGGGGGTCGACCATGCTGAGCACCGAGGACAATGAGCTGCTGTGTCGGGTCGGTAAGGGCACACCGATGGGCGAGCTCATGCGCCTGTACTGGATCCCGTGCCTGCCCTCACGAGAGTTTCCCGAGCCCGACAGCCCGGCCAAGCGGATGATGTTGCTCGGCGAGAACTTCGTGATGTTCCGCGATACGGAAGGCCGAATGGGGGCCGTGGCCGAAGCCTGCCCCCATCGGGGAGCGAGCATGTACTTCGCTCGGGTCGAGGACGGTGGTATCCGCTGCCAGTATCACGGCTGGAAGTTCGACACCGAGGGCACCATCGTCGACCTCCCGACCGAGCGATCCGACAGCCGAGCTTGCCAGCACCTCATGGATACGGTCCAGATCCGGGCTTACCCCTGCCACGAGGTCAACCACATGATCTGGGTGTACCTGGGCGACGGCGACCCTCCCCCGTTCCCCGACTTCGAGATCAACACGATCCCCGGAGACCAGGTCCAACACCCTGCGATCATGATGGAGGAAGCCAACTGGGTGCAGAACCTGGAAGGCGACCTCGACTCGGTCCACCTGAACTGGCTGCACCGCCGGCTCGAAGCCGATTCCCCCGCTCCCCCGCTCGGCCTGCGGGGGTTCTGGAGCCCAGATCCCGAGCCGCCGATGCTCGACGTCGAGCGGACCGAGTACGGGGCCTACTACACGAGCCAGCGGGCCTGGAAGGACGACAAGACCTGGCATCGGATCAACCAGTTCATCTTCCCGTTCCACACCATGATCAGCGTCGGTCCGACGATCAACCTCCGGTCGTTCGTGCCACTCGACGACACCCACGCCATGCTGATCAGCCAGTCGGGCAACCCGATGGGCCCGATGCCCGAGATCATGGCATTCCGGGAGGACGACCCGTTCGGTGAGGTCGGCGGCTACCTGCCCCGCACCAACGACCCGCGCTCCTACTTCATGACAGCGGCCAACAAGACCAACGATTATCACCGCGACCTCGAGGTCGAGAAGACCCTGATGCACTGCGGTATCCCGTTCGTGCTCAACCTCCAGGACCGAGCGATGACCGAGCTGATGTGCGACGCCGATGGCGTTCCGCTCTACGACCGCACCGGCGAGCACCTCGGATCGACCGACGCCTTCGTCATCGCCGTCCGCGCTCAGCTCATCGCCGCCGCCAGGCACCTCCGGGACACCGGCCAGCCGCCGGCCAACCTGCACGACGTCTCACTCGACCGGGTTCGAGCCGCCTCGATCCTGCTCGACAGCGACGTCGACTGGCGGGCCCACTCAAAGCTCGCGCGCAGCGCCGACTCCGGCAACCCACCAAGCGACGACCTACCGCTGATCATCGACTGACGACGACCGGCCGGTGGGCGGGCACTAGGTCGGTCGATCCTCACGCAGGCCCATGCACCACTCCCACTCCTCGCGGATTTCGTCGGGCTGGCCTTCGAGGAGGAAGAAGTAGTCCTCGGGGCGACTGCCGGGCATGACACTCTTCAAGAAGCCGAGCCGGCGCTGCAACAGCTCCGGGCTCGGCGCGTTCAGGAACTGGTGGCGCAGGTCGTTGGGGAAGGCGATGCACTCGTTCTGGGCGGGATCCCGCACCAGACCCGAGGGATCCTCGCCCCCCTCGACGGCCTCCAGATCGGCCTCCAGCCTCCGACGAAACATCTGCACCCCCTTGTCGCTCCGCCCCAGGTGCTCCCTGGTCCGGTCGGCGATCGTTCCCTGACCGGTCCAGCTCATGACGTCCTGCCCCAGCACGTGGGTGGAAAGCGGGCGACCGTGCTCGTCGGTGGCGTGGCCCCACCAGTGGGGAATCGTCTGCTGGACGTAGGGCTCCCGGCTCTCGACCACCCGGTCGGCGTGCCAGATCACGCTGAGGGTGTGGTGATCGTCGCTGGGCACC
>JAOTYQ010000240.1 GCA_029861725.1 Acidimicrobiia bacterium
GGGCCTGCAGGGCGATGAACGCCAGCCCGATCGGGTTGCGGGTTCCCGGTTGGTAGGAGGGCATGCCTCGGCGAATGATCCGGTGACGATTGGCTCGCTGGCCCTCCCGGCCCAGCATGTCCCGAGGGTTGGCCCTGCGGATGTGGGCGCCGAGTGGGCAACGAAGTCCCTCGGGATCGAAGCCATAGACGAAGTCGAGGTCTTCCGCCGGCCCGTCCACCATGAGACTCGTGCCGGCGTTGCCGTCACCAGGGCGGTGACGGCCGACGAACCACTCGCCGATCGTCTCGGGGGCCACACCGAATCTCTCCCCGTACTCGTCCTGGAGCTCGTAGAGCCGTTCCGGGAACATCTCCAGGTCGCGGAAGACGAGGTAGGTGCAGTTGTGCAGGATGTCGGCCGGCAGCGGTCGCCGCCGCTCACCTCCCTCGTCGACCTCACCGACGATGAACTCGCCCGGAGCCAGGCCCCGCCAGCCCCGACCGGTCCACGCCCCCCGCCCGATGATCTCTCGCTCGGTGTGGAACCCGGCAACGGCCGGCTGGCTGACGCCGTCCTTGAAGCCGAACGGGCCCAGGCTGTTCTCGTCCCGGATCCCGCTCATCGCCAGGGCGGATATCTCCTCGACGTCGCCATGGGACCCGTCGATGACCTTTGCGGTCAGTCGGTCGACGGTTGGACCCCCAATGGGGGGCACGCCGTCGGCGGGGCCGCTGATCCAGGCCAGCGCGTGGATCTCTTCCGTCTTCCACGCATCGAGCCAGCTGGCGCCCGGGCTCTCGCCGAGCACGTCCAGCCGACGGAACATCGAGTTCGGTGTCTTTTCGACGGTCGGTTCGGTGGGGCGGTCATCGATGGTCGTCTCGCCGGGCTCGATCGGGGTGGAGGCGAAGCCGTCGGACGTACGGGAGACCAGCTGCGACTCGTCGAGCTCATCTCGTCGGAGGTCGTCGGGCTGGTAACCGCCGGTTCCTGCGGCCAGTTCTATGCCCTGCCGGGTGAAGGCGAGATTGAGCACCGCATGGCCCATCCTCGTCTTCGCCGGGAACCGGTTGCGCTGCCAAGCGGCGTCCCGTACGTGGGGGAGCACGCGCCGGGTGAACGACTGCAGATCATCACAGCTGGGAAAGCGGACGAACCGATACTCGGCCCGCCACGCCGGGAGGCCCCGCAGGATGTTGGCTTGGATGTCGGTCTTCCAGGTCAACAGCACCTCCGGTGGGGGAGGATTCTCGGTCTCGTCAGGAACCCCTTGTGGGGATCTCGCTGGGCGACCAAGTAGCCGGTCACCAGCCGATGGGTGTGCGCGGCCCGCAGCACGTCCCACACAGTGTTCTGCTCGTGATCGACGACGCGAACCGTCGGCTCCTCGATGCTCTTCTGGATGAGCGCCACGAAATGGTCGGCCGATCCAGGATCCAGGCCGGGAGCGGCGATCAGGCTGGCTGCCGGCTTCCAGATCTTCCGGATCGTCGCCTTGTCGATCGAATCGTGCACGCGCCGGAGCCAGTCGGCGATGCCGGCTTTGCCGTCCGCATTGTCGAACTGGGCGCTGAACACGAGCCAGTCGTAGATCGGCCGCACCTCGGCCCGCTCGTCCTCGAAGTGGAGCCGTGGCCGGATGCGGGCCCTCGGGTCGGCTGGATCGACCCACCGGTCGACGACGAGCAACCGAGCCGTGTGCGTGCCGGCGACTCGGTTGAAGGGCGACCGCGCGTGTTCGTAGATCCTCTCGCCCTCGTCCGTCCCCCCGGGCAGGAGCTCGGCGATGCCGTCCAGTACTTCGTCGAGCGCGTCGCAGGGGAGTGGCAGCGCACTGACGAAGATAGTCGTCTCGGTCTTGGCGGTCGACGGCTTGCACGGATCGGCGTTTTCGCTCTCGGCCGGGCCGGCGCATAGCTCGATCGGGCGCACCGCAGGGTCGAGCACGATCGGGGGTGGAAGGGAGCCCAGCGCCAATCGGACCCGGTCGAGGAACTGCTCGAAGTCGGCCGTGGTGAACGGGGTGCGCAGGTGCGCTGTACGGAGGCTGCGGTAGGCGCGGTCGAGTAGGAGGGCGCTGCGGACGTCGGTCACCGACAAGTGGGGGTAGGCCAAGAACGAGTGATCGATGGGGTGGCTGGTGCGAGCGACGTACTCCAGAAACGGTCGGAATCCGTCCGCGACCCGCGGGAAGCCAGGAGCTTGGCCCCATGGTCCACTGAGCGTCTCTTGCATGCCCTCGACGAAGCCGCCTACATATCCGTCGAGCCCCTCGTTGAAGCTCGACACGAACACGAGCGGCCGCTGCGGCCCCCGAGCCTCGCCCGGATACTTCGGCAGGCTCGTCCAGCTGAGGGCCTGCACCATCGAGAGCCGCTTGACCTGCTCCGGCAGCGCCGGCGATCGGCGACGGCCGAGGCCGCGTCCGATCCGATCGACCCACCCGATGAACCCGTAGATCCCAAGGAGGAACGTGCCTACGCCGAGCGCCACCCCCCACCGACCCGGCCAGTACTGCGTTGCCAGTCGTCCGACCGCTCCGCTGCCGAGGAGGAGCAACACCGCGGGGACAACTCCTCGGACCAGGAGCCCGGGCGGTGAGGTGAGTGCCTGGTAGCCGTCGTAGAGGTAGCCGGTGGAGCCCGCCCGCTGCTTGACCCACTGGGAGAAGGAGCCGCTCCCCGAGATGGGTACGGAGAGGAAGAGCAACAGTGCGAGGAGCGGCGCGCCGACGGCTGCTGTTTGCACGACGAGGTAACGCCAACCGATCTCGCCGCCGGCGAGCACGAAGCCAGCCGCCCCGACGAAGGCGAGGATCGTCGGCCCGAGCCGGGGTTTCAGCAGTCGGAACGTCCGGGGGAACGTGGTGTGGAGGTTGACGTTCTCGGTCCGGATGTGGTGGCTGCGCCGCCGGGTCGGCCCGGTCGACACCGCTCCACACCCATCGGGTGAAGCGTGAGCCCGTTGACTCGGCCTGGTGATCTGTGGGCGGGGGAGTGGAACACCGTCCACCTGCTCGCACGACCAGGGCTCTGGGGCCGTGGCGCAGTTCGGCTCATCCGAGACCGGTGACAACGAACCACTTCCCTCCGTGTCGATTCCTCAACAGACTCTTACCACGAACGTGCACTAGGTTGCCGGTAATGGGAACGCTTCCGTTGCGACCCGGCGGGGAGGTGCGGTCGCCGGCCCGCCTCGTCGTCGACAGCGCGGATCGCCTCGTGAACACCACGCACCGCTCGGCCGGGGACTACACGCCGGCTAACGAGCGGGAGCGGCCGGTCCACCGAAGGGGATTCGCGGTGCAGGGACGCTTCACCGCCAGCGGCGCGCTCACGCCCTACACCCGCACCCCAGCGCTCGCGGCCGGAGCGAGCCAGGCGACCGTTCGGTTCTCCAACTTCAAGCGAGACGACTGGGAGCGCATGACCGACGTCCGGGGAATGGCCTGCCGTCTCGTCAGCATCGCTCGGGCCGCTGACGACCAGGACACGCGAGGCCGCTCCCTCGACCTGGTGGCCATGACCGCCCCCCGTTTCATCGTGCGGCGAGAAGAGGACTTCCACGAGGTCGCTCCCCGCCGTCAGGGCTGGGGACGACTCCGACTCCCGTGGTTCATCCTGACCCGCCGCACCACCGTGACCGCAGTTGCGGCACTCCTGTGGCACACCAGGCTCCGGCCGCCCGGTTGGCACCTGGACCTCGCCAACCGCAAGTACTTCGGCGTTCACACGTTCTGGCTCGAGAAGGCAGGCGAGTATCGGGCGATGCGCTACCACTGGCGGCCGGCGACCCGTCGATCGCCGGGAACGGGCGACCTCGATGAGGCGCTCACCAACATGCTGCCCATCGCGTTCGACCTCATCGTCGATCTGTTCGACGAGGACGTGCCCTACCGCAAGACCAACGATCCGCTCCGCCGGTACCCGAACGTGCTGCGTGAGGTGTGGCCGATCAGCCGGCGGCCCCGGGTCCAGGGGACGCAGCGCCTCGTGGCCGGTCGACTAGAGCTTTCCGAGCGGCTCACAGCCGACCATCCGGCCAACACCGACTGGGTTTTCAACCCCGTCCCGGCGATCGGCGGGTTCGAGGCGTCCGACGACGAGATCCTCGAGGCCCGGGGGGGCGCCTATCTCGCCTCGCACGTCCGGCGGTCGCCGCCGTGACCGTCGTGCGGTTCGTCGGGTTCGAGGGCGAGGGGTCGACGATCGTGCTCCGCTGGGTCGGCGACCGCCGGTTCCGGCTGGAGGAGCCGTTCCGATACCAGGACACCGAGTTCGGCACGATCACCATTCCCCCCGACCTCGACCGGTTCGAAACCGATCTCGGCTCGATTCCCACCGTGACGAGCTGGTACACCCCGCAGCTCGGTCGCCATCTCCCGGCCTACGTCCTGCACGACGCGTTGATCGCCGAGCCCGGTGACCCACCGACCTACACCACCCGCGACGGCCGGACGATCTCTCGCGACGCAGCCGACAGGATCTTCCTCGATGCGATGACCGAGCTCGGCACGCCGTTCGTCACCCGGTCCATCATTTGGTCGGCGGTCGCCCTGTACACGGCGGGCACCCGCTCGCGCTGGCGCTGGTTCGCCTGGTACGCGGTCGCATTGCTCGCCGCCTTCGTGCTCGCCGCCGACGCCGTCGACCTCTGCTGGACGGTGCGGGGGGTCGAGACGTGCGCGGTCTCCTCCTGGCTCGGCGACGCGGCGTTCCCTGTGGAATGGGCGAGGGGGGCCGTCGTGCTCGCGGTCGGCATGATTCCGGTGGGCCTCATCCTGTTCCCGGCGCGCTACCTACGGGCGGTCGTGGCCCAGGCTGTGCTGTACGGGCTGATCTACCTGCCGACGGTCGCCATGCTCGTACCGCTGGCGGTACTCGCGGTGTTGCGCGCCATCGGCCGCCCGGCGGATCGGGTGACGCCCGCCCGTCGCTGATATCTGAGGGAGAGCCAGCGGACGACGGACTACCCTTGAGTAGGTATGGAGGTTGAGGGGCCCCGAGTGCTCGCTGCGGTCATGTTCACCGATCTCGTGGACTCGACGCGGATCCAGCAGCGGCTCAAACGTGAGCGAGGGGTGGCCACGGGGCGTCAGTTCTCACGACTGCACGAGCAGCTGCTCGACGACGTCGCCGAGCAGCACCGAGCCGTCGCCCGGAAATGGGAGGGCGACGGGATCATGGCCGCATTCCCATCGGCGGCCGACGCCCTCGCCGCTTCGTGTGCCATCCAGCAACGGGCCGCCGCCCACAACGATCATCCACTCAGCGACGCCGACCTGAACGTCCGGATCGGCATCGCCGTCGGCGACGTTGAGCTTCGTGATCGCGACGCCGACGGCACCCCGACGGTCCAGGCAAAGCGGTTGTGCGACCTCGCTGACGGCGGGCAGATCCTCTGTGCCGATGCGGTGGAGTCGCTGGCCAGCAGCTCCGAGGAGTACCGCTTCGAAGATCGGGGCGTGATGGAGCTGAAGGGCTACGAGCGGCCCTGCACGGTCGTCGAGCTCACCTGGTGGCACCAACCTCGGCTCGTCCCCGCCGGCTTCCCCGAACGGCTCGTCGACTATTCGCCGTTCGGGTTCGCCGGCCGCACACCCGAGCTGGCGGCGATCCGGTCGTCGTGGGCCGCCTCCCGTGACGGTCGGACGACCCTCACCCTGCTGACCGGAGAGCCGGGTGTCGGCAAGAGCCGGGTTGCCGCCGAAGCGGCGTGGCAGGCCGCTGCCCTCGGCAGCGACGTGCTCCACGGTCGCTGCGACCCCAACCACAACTGGCCGTATCAGCCGTTCGCCGAGGCGATCAGGGCGTTCCTCGCCGACCACCGTGTTCTCAGCGGAGAGCCGTCGGTCGACGCCGAGCTGGCCCGGTTGTTGCCCGACGCCGACCGGGAGCAGGCCGGGTTGCCCGAGCCGCTCCCGATCGAGTCGTCGAGCGACCTGCCACAACAGACCCGGGCTCCGGTGGCGCTCGACACCTTCTACGGCTCGGTCGTGACCTGGTTGCGTCGGGCCTCGGACGCACGGCCAGTGGTCCTCGTGATCGACGACCTGATCTGGGCCGACGACGGCACCCTCGATCTGCTCGGCTACATCATGGAGAAGGCGCCCGGGCTCAACGTGCAGTTCGTGGCCACGATGCGAGACGGAGCAGCCGACCGGACCGATGCCACGACGGACGCCTTCGCCCGCTACGACCGCACGGGCGCGACCCGCTGGCTCAAGCTCGGAGGCCTCTCGCCGGTTGAGATCCACGACATGGTGGCACCGTCGGTGGGGGTCGGCGAGCCGGCCGACTGGGAGGGGTTCTGCGAGCGCCTCCACGAGCTCACCAGTGGGATCCCGTTCTATGTCCGTGAGGTCGTCAGCTGGCTCGAACAACGGGGCGAGCTCACCGACGCCGTCCATGGGCGCTGGCCGCCCATCGCCGGCGAAGCGGGCGATGTTCCCCAGCGCATCGTCAACGTGGCCGAGCAACGTCTCCTCGCCATCGCTCCCGAGAAACGGGAGTGGGTTCGAGCTGCTGCGCTGATCGGACACCACTTCGAGGGCGAGGTGCTGGCCGCAGTGGTCGGAGCCGAACCGAGCGAGGTCGCGGACGCTCTCCGTGCCGCCGTTGCCGCCGGGCTGATCAAGGTCGAGACCGGCTCGCCGTTCTCGACCTACGCCTTCGACCACGACCTGCTCCGGGAGTCCCTCCTGCTCGATCTCAGCGGGGCGGCCGCCAAGCGTCTCCATCGAAGCATCGGCGAGGCGATCGAGCAGGCCCACCCCAACGAGCTCGCCGCCTACGCCCCGGAGGTCGCTCACCACCTCTCGACGACGGACGATCCCGAGAGCCAGCGGCGATCGATCGACTTCTTCCAGTTGGCAGCCGAGCAGGCGCTCCGGCGAGCCGCCCCGCAGGCTGCGACCCAGCTGCTCGACACCGCGATGGAGCTGGCGGACCGGGTGAGCCTCGATCCGGTCAGTCATCTGCAGCTGCGGTACCGGCACGGCATCGCCCAGAAGCGGAGCGGTGAGCGCCATGCCCGCTCGACGCTGCTCCTCGCCGGCGACGAAGCAGCCGATCTCGGTGATCGGAAGCTCGCGATGCAGGCGGCGCTGGCGAACTCTCGAGGCACGTTCAGCCTGGCCGGCGTGATCGATCACGAGCGGGTCGCTCAGCTCCGTCACGCCCTCGACCTGGTCCAGGCCGGCGAAGACGCCGAGCGGGCCGCGCTGCTCGCCGGCCTCAGCCAGGAGCTCACCTATAGCGAGGACTGGGAGGAGCCCCAGCGGATGAGCGCCGAGGCGCTGGCCATCGCCCGCGAGGTCGGCGACGACCGCACCCTGATGCGGGCCTTCAACGCCCGCCACAGTGTCCTCTGGCGGCCGAGCCGGCTGCGGGAGCGGCGCAGCATCGTCCGAGAGTGGGAGCAGGTTGCCGAGACGAGTGGCGACCCCCGCTGGCAGGCCTCGGTCACGTCGTTCGCGGTGCAGAACGCGTTGGAATCGGGGTCGATGGACGTCGCCGCCCAGCACCTCAACAGGCTCCGTGATCTCGACACCGCGCTTCATCAGCCATCGTTGACGGCGTACTACCTCCTGTGGTCGAGCGTCATCGCCACCCTCCAGGGGCGCCTCGGCGAGGCCGAGGATCTGGCGAAGCAGGCGTTCGCCATAAACATCGAGGTCGGGAACGCCGACGGCCGAGCGTGGATCCTCGGCCAGATGTACCCCATCCGTTGGCACCAAGGCCGCCTTGCAGAGCTGGAGCCGGAGTTCGCCGACGCCCGCAAGGCCTTCCCCTCGCTGCCGGTTCTCGCCGCCGCGCTCGCCAATATCCGCGCCGAGAGCGGCGACGAGGTCGCAGCGCGATCCTTGCTCGATGCGATGCCGATGGACGACGTGTACCGCGAGCGCCTCCATCTCGATCAACTCGTCACGGTGGCCTGTCTCGTTCGCGTCGCCCACCTGCTCGGCGATCGGGAGCTCGCCGGCTCACTCGAGCCGCTCCTTACCCCCTACGCCGACCAGCACATCCTCAACGGCTCCGTCCATTTCGGCGCTGTCGAGCACTACCTGGGCCTCGTGTATGCCACGCTCGGGGCCAAGACGGCGGCCGACGCCGCGTTCGGTCGAGCCGAGGTCATGAACGAGATGCTCGAGGCGCCGGCCTTGGTCGCCCGCACCCGCCAGTCGTGGGCGGCTGCCCTGGCCGAGGGCGGTGCCGACGATCGGGCCCGAGCAAGCGAGAAAGCCCAGGCGGCGCTCGCCGTCGCCGAAGAGCTGG
>JAOTYQ010000006.1 GCA_029861725.1 Acidimicrobiia bacterium
AGGCTCTCCTGCGGGCGGTCTGCGATCCGTTCGTCCTCGACGGGAGTCGTCGATGAGACGTGTTGCCGTCATCGCCGTCGCCATCGTGGTGGCGCTCGCACTCTCTTCGACGGGGTCGGCCGAGGCCCAGTCGGCAGAGGACGAGATCCAGATCCTCGGCGTCACCGAGGACCCGGCGGGTCGGCTCGCACTCGAGATCGCCGTTCCAGCGAGCATCGGGGAACTGGAGCCGGTGGAGTCGAACTTTGGGCTCACCGTCGACGCGGCGCCCCTGCCCTTCGAGATCGCCCCGATCGAGGAGGTCGTCGACGTCGTCGTAGTGCTCGACACTTCCGGGAGCATGCGGGGCGAGTCGCTGGCGGCAGCCAAGGACGCTGCTTCGGTGTTCGTCGAGCGATTGCCGGACGACGCTCGCGTCGGTGTGGTCAGTTTCGGGGCAACGGCAACGGTTCAGTCGGCCCCGGAGCTCGGCCGGGACGTCCAACTGCGGGCGATCGGCGAGCTCCAGGCCACAGGGGAGACCGCGCTCTGGGATGCGCTCGTGCTTGCCGCCGACCTCGTCGACGACCTCGACGCTGATCGCCCCTATGTGGTGGTGCTGTCCGACGGCGACGACACCGTCAGCGTTGCCGATCGGTCGGTCGCCGTCGACCGGCTCCGAGCGGCGGGTGCCGGTCTCTACGCGATCGCCATGGAGACTCCCGACGCCGACCCGTCGCTCCTCAACGGAACCGTGGCTGCGGTCGGCGGGCACTTCCTGTCGACCGACAGCATCGATGAGCTCGAGGCGCTCTATGTCGACACTGCGTCCCGGCTGGCCAGCCGGTACGAGCTGAGCTTCGAGGCGACAGCCGACACAGAACACTCGATCGTCGTGTCGGTGGCCGCCGACGGCACCGTGGCGACGGCCCGAACGTTGCTCGAAGGCCGATCCCCGACAACCGACGCAGTGCCGGACCGCCCCGCTCAGGTCCTCAATGTGACCGAGGCCCAGCTGGGAACGGTGGCCATCGCCGATCCCGGGCCGCTGGGTGGCGTGACGACGCTCGGCGTCGGCGTCCTCGCCATGTTCGCCGCGTTCGCCGTGCTCGGCCTCTTGATGACGGCGCCGAGGCCCCACATCCACCTGGACACCGCGGCCGGGGCCGACCGCGTCGCCGGTATGAACAGCCGGCTCACCACCGCTACTGACCGCTTCGTCGTCAGCCATGACGCCGATGGTGAGCTGGACGGCGCACTCGACGCCGCCGGCATCAACATGCGGCCGGGCGAGTTCGTGCTGCTGGCGGTGGCGGGGGTCGTGGTGGCGTCGCTCCTCACCTCTGGGATCGCCGGACTAGTCGCCGGGGTCTTCGTCGCCCTCGTCACCTCGCTCTCGATCTACCTCTACGTCGCCGTGCGGCGGGGGCGGCGGCAACGGCAGTTCGCCGACCAGCTGACCGACACCCTCACCATCCTGACGGGAAGCCTTCGAGCAGGCCGCGGTCTGCCGCAGGCGATCGAGCTGGTGGCTGACGAGGCCCCGTCGCCCACCGCCGAGCAGTTCCGCAGGATCGTCTTCGAGACCAGGGTCGGCCGGGACATGACCACGTCGATGTTGGCCACGGCCAAGCGCATGAACAGTGAGGACCTCGAGTGGGTCACTCGGGCCGTCGACATCAACCGCGAGCTCGGCGGTGACCTGACGGAGGTGCTGGACAACGTCGCGACCACGCTGCGCGACCGGCGCCGTGTCGCTCGGCAGGTACGAGCGCTGTCGGCCGAAGGTCGGGCATCGGGCTGGGTGCTCCTCGGTCTGCCGTTCCTGATGTTCGCCTTCCTCGCATGGAGGACCCCCGACAGCGCTGCGCTCCTTACCGGAACGCCGCTCGGCCAGATCATGCTGGCCATCGCTGGGGTGGGAATGGCCGTCGGCTACGTGTGGATCCGCAAGCTCGTCGATCTGAAGTACTAGGAGAGGAACGGAAGATGCCACTCATGGTCTGGCTCGCATCGGCGGCGGTAGCGGTCTCGCTCCCGGTCGCGTGGTTCGCGGTCGCCGGCGACCGCCAGCTCACCCACCGGGTCAGCCGCAACCTGGTCGATCATCCAACGAGCATGCGGGCCGCCGTGTTGGAGCGCTCGGCCGCCGAGCGATTGCTGGCCCCCATGGCCAGGGGCGTCGGTGCTCGTCTGCTCCGCTTCACCCCGACCGGGTGGGTCGGGGCCAAGGCCGAGGCGCTGGCCAAGGCAGGGCTCACGGGACGGATCACGACCGAGCAGCTTCTCGGAGCGAAGATCCTCCTGCCGCTGCTGATCGGCGGATTCTTCGCCTTCAATCTGACCGCGAGCGCCACATTCTCATCCGTGGTGTTCGCCCTCGTCGTCACGATCGTCGCCTTCTTCGGCCCCGATCTCGTCGTCCGCTCGATCGCCGATCGCCGGGCGGACGAGATCACGTCGGTTCTACCCGACGTTCTCGATCAGCTGACCATATCGGTCGAGGCCGGGCTCGGGTTCGAGGCGGCCCTGGCCCGCATCGTCAAGAGCGACACCCATGCCCTGGCTCAGGAGTTCGGCCGGATGCTGCAGGACATCCAGTTCGGCACGGGGCGGACCGATGCCCTCGATGCACTCGCCAAGCGATCCCAGGTCGACGATCTCAAGACGGTCGTCCTGTCACTCCGCCAGGCCGAAGCGCTCGGCGTGCCCCTGGCCCAGACGCTCCGAAACCTCTCAAGTGAGATGCGGGAGAAGCGGCGCTTCCGGGCCGAGGAGAAGGCACATCAGTTGCCGATCAAGATGATCTTTCCCCTCGGGCTCTGCATTCTGCCAGCGCTCTTCATCGTGATCATCGGCCCGGCTGTCGTCAGCTTCGTCGAGCTCTTCTGAGGAGGACGCCATGACCGACATCGACCTTCCACTGGTCGCCCCCCAATCGGTTTCGACGTTGCTCTGGGAGCTGCGACAGGGAGCCACGAACGCGCTCGGTATCGGCCCGCTCGGTACCGGGTTCGAGCCGCTCGACTCCGTGCTCGATGGTGGGTTCCTCCCCGGCGAGGTCGTGCTCCTCGGCGGCCAGCCCGGCGTCGGCAAGACGGTGTGCGCGCTGCAGTGGGCTCGCAACATGAGCAGCAGCGGCCGGCGCGTGACCTTCGCCTGCTTCGAGCACGACGAGGCAGCGCTACTCAACCGGCTCCTGGTCCAGGAGCTGGCGCTCGTCACGACGGAATCCGATCCGATCGAGCGGCTTCGAGCCAAGGCTCTCGTCCGTGACCTGATGCTCGGACTGACGACGATCGATGACGCAGTGGCCGAGTCGCCAACGATCGACGAAGCCCTCACCTCGCTCGAGGTCTTCTCGCCGAACCTGCAGCTGCTACGGGCGTCGGCCCAGCGGACGACGCCTCGCGAGCTGGACGAGGTCAGCAGCGCGCATCTCGACGCAGGCGGCGTGCTGTTCGTCGACTACCTCCAGAAGCTGCCGGTGCCATCGGCCAGCAGCCTGGAGGAGCGGGTCTACCGATCGGTTGAGATCATGAAGGAGCTGGCGATCGCCCACCAGATCACGGTCGTAGCATTGTCGGCGGCCTCGTCGGCGGGGATCGGCGCCGATCGAGTGCGGATGGACCACCTTCGAGGCTCGGACGCCCTCGCCCACGAGTGCGACCTCGCAATCCTGATGAACCACAAGGTCACCGCCGCCGCCGACCGACATCTGAAGTTCGACCTGACCCAGCTGGACGAGGCTCGACGGCGGACCATCTTCTCCATCGAGAAGAACCGCAGGGGCGAAGTGGATCTCCATCTCGAGTTCGTGAAGGACTTCTCGAACTTCCGGTTCCGGCCCGACGGCGGCTTCGTGACCGAAGCCCTGGATGATGATTGATCGAATGGAGGTCTCACCGGTGCTCGACACCTCGACGCGCGACTCGAAGATGATCCCCGGCCGGGTGCTGTCGAAGCTCGGCCTGTGCATGGTGTACGTCCTGTTCGCGTATGCCCACCTGGTCGCTCTCACCCAGGACGGGTTCCGCCTGAGCCTCGCCCTGCTCGTGGTGTTCGAGTCGATCATGGTCGGCCTCGTGTTCTTCCGGAGGGACAGCACCGACGTCGACATGACGGCCATGGCGGTGCTCGCAGGTCTGATCGGCAGCTTCGCCGCGCTCGGGTTCCGCCCGGCCGGCGACAACCAAGACCTGCTCATCGGGCAGGCCATTCAGGTGGTCGGTGTCCTGTTCCAGCTCGGTGCCTCGTTGTCGCTCGGCCGATCGTTCGGGCTGGTCCCGGCGAATCGGGGAATCAAGACCGGCGGGCTGTACCGGATCGTTCGTCACCCGCTCTACTTCTCGTACCTGATCACCGAGGCCGGCTACATCATCAGCAATCCGTCGTGGCGCAACGTGATCATCTTGGCGATCGGGGTCAGCTTCCAGGTCGTGAGAATCCACTACGAGGAGCGCCTCTTGAGCCGGGATACCCAGTACGCCCGCTATGCAGCCACCGTCCGTTGGCACCTCGTTCCCGGCCTGTGGTGAGCCGGACCGGAGGAGCGACCGCTGATCAGGAGCCTGTGAACTCCCGGTCCCAAGCCTGCAAGAACCGGTCGAATCGCTGGTGGGCATACGGGATGAACCTGATCCTCTGGATCGGCTCGAGCGCCAGCGGGAGGGCGGCCATCGCGTACATGTAGTCGGACAGCATGATCGCCCGACGGGTCTCCCCCACCAGCGAGTGGAGCTCATCGTCCCGATCCGAGCTCGCAGCGAAGTCGATGTTGTCGAGGTAGAAGCCGATGAGCGAAGCCAGGTCAGCGTCGGTGAACGCCGGTGGTACGAGCTGGAAGTGGGGTGGCTCGCTCAGCCCGTGCTGCAGCGTCGTCTCGGCGAAGAAGTTGGCGAAGTCGAAGGCGATGTGGTTGAGGGAGGAGAACTCGAAGTCCAGCAGCTTGATCGTGCCATCGTCGAGGAGGAAGACGTTGCCGTGATAGGTGTCGTTGTGGCAGAGCACGGGCTGTCGACCGGGCAGACATCGCTGCACCTTGGCGATCGTCTCGCTGCTGTAGAGAGCCTGCAGGTCGAGACAGAGAGCCTGTTCGTCTCGAGGTAGCTCCGACCGGCGCGGCCCGAGAACCGACCGTGCCAGTGGGCCCCACCGCTCGTGGACGAGCTCGAAGAACGTCTTCGACGGTAGGTTGTCGACCTCGACCCGATGCAACCGGAACAGCTCACCGGCCACCTGGCGCTGGATGTCGGCGTCGAACACGTCCTCGGCGGTGAGCGTCCGACCTCGGTAGAACTGCTCGATACGACAGCTCTCGTCGTAGTGGTAGCAGTGGGCTGCGATCTGGTGCTGGCCAAGCAGGAGGAACAGCTCGCGTTCGGTTTGGAAGTCGAGGATGGCGTTCTCCTTGCCGGCCAGCTGCCGGTAGAGCACGGCGGGAGGATCGATGGCTCGCCTGGCTCGAACGCCCATCGTGAACGACGAGAACCCCTTGGGGTCATCGAAATCGAAGTCGTCGGTCGTGCAGCCCCGCCATGATCGGAGCGCCGCCTGGCAGCGCTCCAGCACCCTTTCCGCTTGACGATCCCGATCGTTCACAGTCCTGCCGACTATAGGAATCAATCGGCCCGCTATGCGGGGAGCTCAGGAGCCTGACGTCGTGATCGAGAAGTCGAGGTCGACGGCATCTCAGTCATTGAGCCCGTCGGGACCCACCGCCACGTCAATCGTGTCGCCCGGGGCCAGGGTGCCGAGCGACGTGTCGAATGGCGACGGGGTGGTGCCACTGTGGGTCAGGCTCGACACCAAGGTGTCGTTGACCCGGACCTGTAGCTCGACCCCGCCCGAGATGCAGCCCCGATCGTTGATCGACGCATTGGTGATGGCGAACATGCCACTCGACGACACGGTGTAGCGGACGATGGCGTACCGTTCGTCCGCCGCGTTCTGCGGGGCGCCGTAGCCGGGGTGAACACCCCAGCCAGCGACCAGGCCGAAGGTGAACTCGTCGCCCGACTGGGAGCCCAGCTGACCGTCGGAGTCGTACTGAATCGTGTTCCACTGCAGGGGGGCGTACTGCGAGGAGTCGCCGACAGGGCCGCCGGCATTCCACCAGTAGGACCAACCGCTGGTTGGCGTCGGGCCGGCGAAATCGTCGCTGAACGTTGCGGTCGTTACCCCGGGCTCGGCCGGCTCGTAGGCCAGCGAGAAATCGATGTCGACCGCGTCGCAGTAGTCGTAGTCGCCCGGACCGACGGCGACGTCGATCGTGTCCCCGGCGATCAGTGGGCCGAGATCGTGATCGAAGCCCGACGGCGTCGTCCCCGTGTGGGCGAGCGTTGCGACCACGTCGTTGTTCCGGAGGACGGTCAGGTCCACGCCTCCACTGGTGCAGCCTCTGTCGACGATCATCGAGTCGACGATGGCGTAGCTGCCAGCGTTGGTGACCGTGTACCGCATGATCACATGCCGATCGACCGCCGTCCCCTCGTTGCTGCTCCGCCCGGGGTGCACCCCCCAGGCGGCTGCACGCCCGTAGGGGAAGCTGTCATCAGAAGGCCCGGGCAGGATGCCGTCGGAATCGGGAGTCATCCCACCGTTTGGTCGCAGCACGATACCCCGTACTCGACGGCGTCTCGACCATAGAAGACTCGTCTAGGTCTTCTTCCTCTTCTTGTTGTTCTTCTTGTCGGCCGCGAGGCGTTCCTCGAATCGGCGGCAGACGGTCTCGAGCACCTGGATGCGGGCCCATCGCTTGTCATTGGCGGCAATCAGATACCAGGGTGCTCGAGCCGTGCTCGTCTCGGTGACCATGTCGTGGACCGCACGCTCGTAGAGCGGCCACTTCTCGCGGTTCCGGTAGTCGTCGTCGGTGAGCTTGTATTTCTTGTAGGGCGTATCGATGCGCGCCTCGAAGCGACGCAGCTGCTCCTCCTGGCTGACATGTAGCCAGAACTTCAGGACGGGGATGCCGTGACTGCATAGGTGAGACTCGAAGTCGTTGATCTCCCCGTAGGCTCGGCGCCACTCGTCCTCGGACGCGTACCCTTCGACTCGCTCCACCAGGACACGGCCGTACCAGGTGCGGTCGAAGATGACCGTCATCCCGTCACGCGGGATTTGACGCCAGAAGCGCCAGAGGTAATGGCGAGCCGCCTCCTCTTCGGTGGGAGCCGCGATCTGTACCACCTGATAGTTGGCGATGGGCATCGCGTTGGTCAGGCGGCGGATCGTGCCGCCCTTGCCCGCCGCGTCCCAGCCCTCGAAGGCCAAGACGGCGGCGATGCGCCGCTCGCGCAACTCGCGCGAACAGCGGTTGAGCTGTGCCTGGAGGCGCTCGAGCTGATCGTCATAGCTTTGCTTGTCGAGGGTCGCGGATAGGTCCACCGAATCCAGTGCGAGCTGACCGTCCACCGGAGGGAGGTCGTCGACGGCCGGGGCGGAGGGCGGCACGAGCGCCGGCGCGGCGAGGCGTCGTGCGAGCGCCTCGTGGATGCGTTGAGCCACGGCGAGATTGCGGTAGCGGCGGTTGGTGCTCTCGACGATGTTCCAGGGGGCATCGGGTGTATTCGTCCGCCTAACCACCTGCTCGACCAGGGCGAGACCCTCGTCGTAGTTCTCGAGGACCTCCCAATCGCGCGTCTCGATCTGCCAGCCCTCCTCCGGGCTCTTCTTGGCCTTCTTGAGGCGCTTCTCGAGCACATCCTTGGGAAGATGCAGCCAGAACTTGATCAGCAGCGTGCCGTCCTGGGCCAGCTCTCGCTCGAACCCCTCGATGGACTCGATGCCGCGCTCGAAGTCGAGCTCCTCGATGTCCCCCGCAAGTGCAGCACCCACGACCTCCGACGCCCACGCCCCTAGAAACACGGCCGTGCGGCCCTTGGGCGGCAGCCGTCGCCAATACCGATAGTGCGGTGGTCGCTCGAGATCGCCCTCGCTCCGCCGACCCTCTCCGAAGAGTGCATGGGTCTCCATGAAGCGGGCGTCCATCCACTCGGCGAGCGCCTGTGCCACCTCGATGCAGCCCGGACGATCGTCGCCCGCTAGCAGGACGACCGTGGAGAAGTCGGCCCTGCCGAGCTCGAACTGTGCATTGAGGAGATCCACACGCAGCGCTTCGAGGCGCACGTTGTAGTCGTCTTGTTCTAGCTTGTGGCCGACCTCAGCTGCAGCGAAGAGCCCTGCTCGGGGAGAAGTCGCCACGGCCTTAAGGTCTGCCAGAGATGTCGTAGAGAATCCGCACGATCTCCACCCCGATCACGATGACGGTGAAACGATCCTACACAATCACCTGCCGCTACCGAAGCCGAAGCGCGTGGAGACGGCGCGGCTGCACCCTCGGAGACGACGCCCGATCTGATCCGGAGCGACCGGTGGCGTTGTCGGGCGCGTCGTCTGCAAGAGATACTCAACGATAGACGGAGCTCGATTCGATCGACGGTCGACCGAACCGCCGTCATGACCGTGACTCCCCTGGTGGACGTGATGATCCTTTTCGCCGGCGACAGCAGAGATCGACCGTGACGGCGCCTGGTGGAGGCCGATCGGTCCTCCGCCTGCTGTGCGTCCGTGCAGTGCGCCTGGCCTCGGCGATTGCCCTGCTCGGCCTAGCGGCTGGCTGCAGCAGCCGCGCCGAAGTGCCCACCGCGGTACGCGATGCTTCCATCTACCAATCGGTCATTAACGATCTCGTCGATCAATCGGGTGTCGACCTGGACGACTCCGGGGAGATGCCGGTGGTGTTCATCGAATCGTTCGAACCCGACGAGATGCCGCTCGAGGTGCAGGTGGAGGTGATCGCTGGCTTTGTCGAGCGATACGAGATTCGGTTCATCGACGACCGCGACGAGGCCGTGGAGATCGATGAGGCCGGCGAACCCGTTCGTGCGGGGAGTCTACTCATCGGTCTCGGACCCATCGTTCTCGATGGGGCGGCCGAACTGCGTGGCGAGCTGTACCTGAGCACTGAGGAGGTCCGCGCCTATCGCTACCGGCTCAGTGCCGCCAGCGACGAGTCGTGGAGCGTGACGGCCGGCAGCCCAGAGGCCATCGAACCTGTGGGCTTCGTCCGGGCGTCATGACCGAGCTTGAGCCTGGCAAGCCCTATCCCGCCGATCAGTCGCTTCTCGGCGACACGCGCGCATCGTCCCTCATACCGGTGCAGGCCCTCCACAGCAGTGGTGAGGCATTGTTCGCTCTCTCCCTTGTGGGGTCGCTGTTCTTCAACGTGAGCGTCGACGCTGCCCGACCGAGGATTCTGCTCTACCTTGCGCTGACGATGGCACCGTTTGCCGTCTTGGCGCCTCTCATCGGCCCGATCATCGACAGACTCCGCAGCGGGCATCGAGGGGTGCTGTTCTTGTCGCTCGGAGGACGAGCCATCGTGGCCTTGTTGCTCGCGTCTCAGCTCAAAACCCTGTTGCTGTATCCCGAAGCCTTCGTGATGGTCGTCGCCGCCAAGGTATTCGCTGTCGGGCGCAATGCTCTCATTCCCTCCTTGGTGGAGGATCGCGACCATCTCGTCGTCGTCAACTCTCGGCTGGCTCGGGTGGGGGCAACGGCGGGCGCGGTTGCTGCCGTCATCGGAGTGGCCATCTTGCAGGTCGCCGACGCCAGCTGGGTGCTGCGCGCCGGCGCGCTGTTCTATGCGGTAGGGGCGATCAGTGTCCTTCGAATTCCTCGGCATCGTGTCGATACCAACGCCTCGCCGATCGTGGAATCGACCGAGATGCATGGCCCCGGCATCCGGTCCGCCACGGTTGGCATGTCCGGACTGCGATTGGCGACCGGGTTCGTCCTGTTCCACGTGGGATTCGCCCTCAAGACATCTGGGCAGCCGTCCTGGGTCGTCGTCGGGGTTCTCGGAGGTGCGTCACTAGGGGCGTTCGGGGGAACGTTCGTGGCTCCCTGGCTACATCAACGTTGGGACGAGCAGCGAGTGCTGACGTTCTCTCTCCTTCTCCCAGCGATGGTCGCAGTCGTCACCGCGCTCCGTTTCCACGGCTCGACGGCATTCGCCCTTGCGGTGGCGCTGGGATTGGCGGGCAGCGTGGGGCGTCGAGCCTTCGACGGTGTGGTCCAGACGGAGGCCCCGCACACGAAGCGCGGCCGATCCTACGCCCGTCTCGAGACCCGTCTGGAGGTTGCCTGGGTGGTCGGCTCGTTGGTGGCCGTCCTCGGCCGGTTCCCCAACTGGCTGGGCTTGGCGATCCTATCGGCCTGCTTGGGCGCCCTCGGCATCAGTCGCATCGTCGCCAGCATCGAGGCCGCTCGAGTGGGGGCCGACGTCGGAGCGGCCTCGCTTCCCTTTCGCCTCTTGGAAACCGCCGAAGCCGTAGCAGCAAGGGGCGATCGACAGCAGGCGGTACTCGTTGCGTTGGCGGCCGCCGAGGCGGCCGCCATCGTGGGCAAGGTCCCCTCCGAGCGGCTGGGCGAGCTCCAGCGGCGAGGCCGGGAAGCAGCCATCGGCAACGAGCCTTCTGTCGAGGACGACGTGCTGCGCCTCGCCCACGATCTGGTTGCGGAATCGAGCGACTAGTGGGCTGGAGCGTTCTCCTCGACAGCGGCCCATTGCCAGCTCGGGTCGGAGAGGCCACCGGGGTGAGGTTGGGCCTATGGCCCTAGAGCCCTCCAGCTCGTCGACGAAAAAGAAAGCCATGCGTCACACGATCGTGTTCATCGCACGACAGGTCGTCTTGATCGGATTGGCGGCGTTGGCGTACTTCGGTGTCCGCGGGCTGACAGAGGGCGACGTCGATCGAGCCAATCGGAACGCGGAGCGGTTGCTCGATGTCGAGCGGACGCTCAGTGTCGACATCGAACGCGGCCTTCAGGACGCCCTCCTCACCAACCAGTGGCTGGTGGACATCGCCAACTGGATCTACATCTGGGGCCACTGGCCCGTCGTTGCCACGACCCTGGTCTGGCTGGCGATCGCCCGTCGCCGCGATTTCTATCAGCTGCGGAACGCCATGTTCATCTCCGGAGCAATCGGGCTGGTGATCTACGCGAGCTTCGCAGTCGCTCCACCCCGTCTGTTCTCGATTGACTACGTTGACACGGTTACCGAGAACTCGGTCTCGTACCGTCTGCTCCAGCCTCCCTCGTTGGTGAACAAGTACGCTGCTGTGCCAAGCCTGCATTTCGGCTGGAACCTGTTGGTAGGTCTGGCCTGGCACAATGCCGGCAGGAGCATCCTTGCGACCGGCGCAGCGGTGACCATGCCGCTAGCCATGGCTTTCGCGGTGGTCGCGACGGCCAACCACTGGACGCTCGACGTCATTGCCTGTGCAGTCGTAGCGTTGAGCGGCCTCGCCCTCGAACGAACCCGGCTGAAGCGCCTCAGCCGCCCGAGAGTCGACGACTCCGAGATCGCCGGCGCCCCGGTTCCACCGGTCGCCGTCGACCACGACCAGAACCACAACCAACAGTCGCCCAGTCACAGCCAGAGGACCCGGGCTCGACGCAGCCGACACCCGAGGCCGGTAACGACTGGACAACTCCCTGAGGGGCCACGTCAGTAGAGTCGATGCTGGAACCGTCGGGGGGTGCTGAGTGCTCGAGGACTACCGGGTCATCGATCTGTCGGACGAGCGTGGGCACCTGGCTGGGCAGATTCTGCGTCAGCTAGGCGCAGAGGTGATAGCCGTCGAGCCGACGGGCGGATCATCGGCACGACGCCTCGGACCCTTCGCCGGTGATGTCGAGGACACCGAGAGGTCGTTGCATCATTGGTCATACAACCGTGGCAAGAAGAGCGTCGTGCTCGACCTGGACGCCCCCGATGGTCGCGCTGCGCTCCACCGACTGATCGCCGGGGCCGATGTGCTCATCGAAACCTGCAGCTCTGAGGAGCGCTCACGCCTCGGCCTCGAACCTCACGAGTCAGCGGCGTCGAATCCGGCCCTCATCCATGTGTCGATAACTGCGTTCGGCAGCACCGGTCCCAAGGCGAACTGGGCGGCCTCTGATCTCACGATCCAGGCGGCGTGCGGGAACATGGTCATCACCGGGGACAAGGACCGGCCGCCACTTCGGGTCGGCACCCTCCCCCAGGCGTTCCACAACGCGGCGTCCGAGGCCGCTGCCGCCGTGCTCATCGCGCTGCACGAACGTCAGACTCGTTCGGGCCTCGGGCAGCACATCGATGCATCGGCCCAACAGAGCATGAACCAGTGCGCCCAGTCGATGATGTTGGCCGAGCCGACCAACGCCGTGATGACCACGCGGATCGCCGGCGGTGCCAACCTCCAGGGCATCGACATCCAGCTGATGTGGCCCTGCAAGGACGGCCATGTATCGGTAACGCTGCTGTTCGGCCTGATGATCGCCCCGTTCACCCAGAACCTCTTCGACTGGGTATGCGAAGAGGGATTCTGCGACGAGGCCGCCCGGGACAAGGACTGGGTCAACTACGCCGTGATGCTGCTCGACGGGCGCGAGCCCGTTGCCGAGTACGAGCGCTTGAAGGGGCTCCTCACCGAGTTCTTTGCGACCAAGACCAAGGCCGAGCTCCTGCACGCGTCGCTGACCAGGCGGGTGCTGATCGCACCGGTGTGGAACGCGGAGGACGTTCTCGATAGCGAGCAGTTCGCAAGCCGCGGCTACTGGGAAGACGTTGAACACCCGCACCTTGGACCGATTCGATACCCGGGTGCGTTCGCTCGGTTCAGCGCTGCTCCCCTGGAGAAGCTCCCCGCGGCACCTGCGCTCGGTGCCCACACCGAGGCCGTTCTCGCCGCCCCCCTCGGAACCCAAGCGTTGCCGTCACACCGAGCACCGCCTCCACCGATCCCCCGCTCCACAACTTGAAGATCCTCGACCTCAGCTGGGTCATGGCCGGCCCGGCCGCCTCACGGGTGCTGGCCGACTACGGCGCAGAGATCGTTCGGATCGAATCCGAGACCCGGCCCGACGGGGCCCGCACCCTTCAACCGTTCCGAGACAACGTCACGGACCCCCACTATTCCGGACTCTGGAACAACATGAACGCAGGAAAGCGGGAGCTGTCGTTGAACCTGGCCAAGGAGGAAGCGATCGATGTCCTGTGGGACCTCGTAGCGTGGGCCGATGTCGTGCTCGAGACATTCTCCCCAGGATCTCTGGCGAGAATGGGCTTGAGCCCCGACGCCATGCTGGAGCGCAAGCCCGGAATAGTCGTTGCGTCCAGCTGCCTCATGGGCCAAACGGGTCCACTGGCCAAGCTCGCCGGATTCGGCACCATGGCAGCTGCGATCTCGGGCTTCTTCTACCCAGTCGGCTGGCCCGATCGTGCCCCGTGCGGTCCGTTCGGGGCCTACACCGACTACACATCGCCCCGCTGGTTCGTTGCCGCGATTCTGGCCGCCGTCGAACATCAACGCGCCACGGGCGTCGGTCAGCACATCGATTTCTCGCAAGCCGAATCGGCGATGCATCTGCTCGCTCCGGCGTTGCTGGAGCGGTCCATCAACGGACGGACATGGGAACGAGCCGGCAACAAGGATCTGGTCCACGCGCCCCACGGCGTCTACCCGGCCGCCGGCGACGACCGCTGGATCGCCATCGCCTGCACCGGGCAAGCCGAGTGGCAGGCCCTGGCTGAGGTGATCGGACGATCCGACCTGGGCGGCCTCGAAGGAGCTCGACGAAAGCAGCGAGAGACCGAGCTCGACGAGCTGGTTGGCGCCTGGACACGCCAACGGGATGCGGTCGACGCGATGATTACCCTTCAGGCCAGCGGCGTCCCCTCCCACGTCGTTCAGAACTCCGACGAGGTCTCGGTCGACCCACAGCTGCTACACCGCAACCATTTCGTGGAAGTGGCCCACAGCACCCAGCCGGGTGGGACCACGATCGTCGAAGGAACGCGTTTCGTCCTGTCACGGACTCCAGCGGCCATCACGACTGGAGGGCCGACGTTCGGCGAGCACACCTTCGAGACTCTCAGCGAGATACTCGGCTACGACAGCGACCGCATAGCCGAGCTCGCCGCAGCCGAAGCGCTGGAGTAGACCACCGACGACACGGCATTTCGGCCGGCCAGTGGGCGCGACCCCGTGGCGGCATGTCGGTCCGTAGTCGTCAGGTCATGGCGCTCGTGAAGGTGGCCAGGTCGAAGTAGTCGCGCCACACCTTGATCTTGCCGTCCTCCATCTCGAACACACCCGTACAGGGGAGATCGACGGACTTGTCACCGGACTTCGTTCGATCGAGTCGCTCGGCGATGACGACGTCGCCCTCGCCGACGATGTTGACCAGCACCCACTCGGTCTCGGTCCAGTCGGCGGTGAAACCGGCGATCATGTTGCGCACGTTGTCCCGGCCCGAGACGGGCCCGATAGGCATGTTGTGGTAGCAGCCGTCCTCGGTGAAGTAGGCCGCGAGCTCGTCCGCGTCGAGGCGGGACCACGCCTGGACGAACTCGGTGACGATGGCCACGTTCTCGTTGCTGGCCATGATCGGAGCTCCTTTCGTGGTTCGGTCATAGTGTCACATCCGGTCGCGGTCGACTGGCCGATCGGCTCCGACCACCTCTGGGCGGTCCTGGCGACCGGGCGCGAGGACGGCTCCCCCCAGCAGTCGATGATCGGCTACGTCGCACCGCCGAGACCATCTCGGCCGACCCGGATCGGGCTGAGCTGTCCGCCGACGTGTTCGCTCGCCTCATGGGCAAAGACCGGCAAGAGCCTGCCAGCCTGGTGCCACTACTCGACGAGCACCCCGGGGCGAGAGCCGCCATCTGGTGGCGAACCGGCAACGCCGAGTCGCTACGTTCGGCTCGAGCTGGCGCATAGCCTCGTCCCATGAGCTTCTCCTCGCCCCGCCGACCCAAGCTGGACTCGCCGACCGACCGGAGCGTAGCGCTCGTCGACGTCGGCACGGTGCGAGGCCACGCCCTCGTCGCCGACCGATGACACCGCGATCGACCGAGGTCGCCGTGATCGGTGGCGGATCGTCCGGAGCCGTGGTCGCCGCACGGTTGGCTACCGCTGGGGTTGACGTCGTCCTCGTCGAGGCCGGGCCCGATTACGGGCCACGCCGGGCCGGGTCGTGGCCGGCCGAGATCCTCGATGCCGCCGCGCTGGCCACCACCCATGACTGGGGCTACTCCTCGGGCCCGGTACCGGGCCGTGAGCCATGGACGTGGGAGCGAGCACGGATCCTAGGGGGTTGCTCGGCTCACAACGGTGCCATCGCTGCGGTCGGCCACCGCCTGGACTACGACGCCTGGGGCCTGGACGGATGGGCAACCGACGACTTGCGCCCCCTCTTCGCCCTGGCCCTCGAAGAGATGCAGGTGCGAGCCTATGACGCGGCCGAGGCCACCCCGTTCCATGCCCGCTGCCTCGATGCGGCCCGCTCGGCCGGATGGTTCCTCGCCAGCGACCTCTGCAACCTCGACGCCAACGAGAGCTTCGGCCTCGAGACGGTGAACGTGGTCGATGGTGTTCGCTGGAACACGGCCTTCGCCTATCTCGACCCGATCCGGGACACAGCCCAGCTGACCATCGCCGATCGCAGTCTTGCGGATCGGATCGAGTTCGGCACCAGTGGCGTTGCCGTCCACATCATTGCCGACGGCGGGACGTCGACGATCGCCGCCGACACCATCGTGGTCGCAGCCGGAGTGTACGGGACGCCGGCGATTCTCCAGCGTTCGGGCATCGGCGACCCCGACCGCCTCCGAGCTGTAGGGGTCGACCCCGTGGTCGACTCGCCCCTCGTCGGCAGCAACCTCCACGACCATCCGATGATCAACGCCGGCCGCGAGCTCTCCGATCGCCTTCGGGAGGACATCTCTGCGGCGCTGGCCGCCGGGTTCGTCCCGGAGGAGCAGACGCTGGGCAAGGCCTGCTCGAGCATGGCCACCGACGGCGTGTTCGACCTGCACCTGTTCCCCGTCTGCGCCTCGACCCAGACGACGCTGACCGGCGGTCGGGCTGTGGTCGAGGTCGCGTGCATGACCCCGCAGAGCCGCGGTGCGGTTCACATCACGTCGGCCGACCCCGAGGCCCAGCCCCACATCGACCACGGCTACCTGTCTGACCGCGACGACCACGACCTGGTCGTGCTCCAGGACGGGCTCGTACTGGCCGAGGAGCTGCTGGCGCAGCCGGCGCTCGCCGACGCGCTCATCGATGAGCCGCGGCGCGACCTGTCGGCCGAGGCGATCCGCTGCGATGTCCAGCACTACTACCACCCGGTCGGGACGGCCATGATGGGTACCGACCCGTCCCAGTCGGTCTGCGACCACCGAGGCCGGGTTCACGGTGCGTCGAGCGTCGTCGTCGCCGACGTCTCGCTGATGCCACAGATCCCCCGGGCGAACACCAACATCCCGGCCGTGGTCATCGGCGAGCGGCTCGCGTCGTTCCTGTCCGACCCCGAGCTAGACCGAACGAACCTGCGGGCGTCGTGATCTGGATGCCCTTGACGCCCGCTGGCCCGAACTCAGGCCCCGGGAGTGACGATCAGCACCGGAACCCGACCTTGCTCCACGAGGCCCATGCAGACGCTCCCGAATAGCTGGCGTTCCCCGTTGGAGTCTCCATGGGTCGCAGCGACGATGAGCGACGATCCGTGCTCGGCGGCCATTGCGTCGATGCCAGCCACAGGGTCGTCCCTACTCGTCGTTTCCCAGCGAAGGTCTACCGGTGCCTCCTCGTAGCGAGACGTGATCCGTCGCAAGTATCGACGCTCGGAATCGACGACCCCTTCCAGTAGCAGCTCACTTGCTGCATCGATCGACGCAGCCGGCATCACCGTCACGAGCCGCACGATGGCTCCCGACGTGGTGGCCACTGCCATGGCCGGCTCGATCGCTCGCTCAGCCAAGCGAGAACCGTCGAGGGGAACGATAACCGACGTTCCGATGGGCGGATCGTGACACTCCGGACCATAGAGCATCGCGAGCCCGCTGAAGGTGTGCACGACGGTGACGCCCACCGACTGCTCATCGAGCCAGCGGGAGCCCCGCTGCGACGGCAGGAACACGACCGACCGATCGGTCGCAACCTGGCCGATGCCGGAGGCCACGGAGTCAGCCTCCACCACCTCGCCCGCAATCACCTGTTCCGGGTGGCTGGACCGTAAGCGGGTCACCTCAGCGCCGAGACCTGTCTCGCCGTCCGCCGGCTGCGCAGGTGTCCTCACATGAACGAGCCGAAGCGGCAGACTCCAGAACCGACCGTAGCGAGCGGCGAGGGCGACTCTGTCGTCTTCGTGCTCGCTCAAGGCAACGGGAACGAGAATCTCCAGCGGTGGCCGGCCGGAAAACAGGCCCGGCGGGCGCGACGCATGCGGACTATCGCTGGTGGACACGCGTGCTCTCCAATCGTCTGGCTCCTCGTCGGGACCGGTGTTCAGCATGCCCGCCACTCACGACCGTTCGGCAGGGGCGAAGGTCCGCAACGGGCGGTGTGGCGGCCGGCCACCACACTGCGGGCAAGGCCTGTCCGCGCCAGCCACGTCGTCAGCCTCGGCGGCCCGGCCCGCCTCGAGGTTCACCGGGCTCGGCAGCGCGGATCGCCCGCCAGACCCGCTCGGGACGCAGCGGGATGTCGACGTGGGTCACCCCGAGGTGGGAGAGGGCGTCCACCACTGCGTTCTGGACCGACGTCGGAGCGGCGATGGCCCCGTTCTCGCCGATGCCCTTGGCCCCGGTGGCCGACACCGGGCTCGGGATGTCCATGGTGGCGGTCGTGAACGAGGTCAGCTCGGCCGCCGACGGCATCAGATAATCGGCCAAGGTCACCGACCGGGGGTTGCCCCGGTCGTCGTAGGCAACCTCCTCGTAGAGGGCCTGGGCGACGCCGGCTGCCGACCCCCCGTGCTGCTGCCCCTCGACGACCGGCCGGTTGAGGACGGTGCCGCAGTCATCGACGGCGACGTGGCTGCGCAGCCGAGCGAAGCCGGTCTCGACATCGACCTCGACCACCGAGGCGTGGGTCCCCGACGGGTGGGCCATGCCCGTCGGCTCGTAGTCGATCGATGCCGCAAGGGGCTGATCGTCGGCGGCGGCCAGGGCCAGGGCATCCCAGCCCAGCGTCGAGGTGGGGACGCCGGCCACGCCGAGCCCGGGCGTCCCGTCGGCCGCCACGAGCGGGACGATGTCGGCCGGGTCGGCCTCCAGGAGTCGGGCCGCCACGGTCTTGGCTCGGTCGAGGACGGCCTCGGCCGCCAGCCTGGCTGCCCCGCCGGCCATCATGGCCGAACGGGATCCCCCGGTTCCGGCCCCGTGATCGAGAGCGGCCGAGTCGCCGTCGCCGTAGTCGACGTCGGCCGCCGCCACCCCGAGGATCCCGGCCACCACGGTGGTGACGGTCGTTCGGTGGGCCTGGCCGTGGGAGAACGTGCCGCAGCGGACGGAGACGCGACCGTCGTCGCCCACATCGACCGAGCCCAGCTCGCTGCTGGTGTCGACGACCGAGACGTAGCTGGCGAATCCGACGCCGACGGCGGTCGGCTCGCCCCGGCGGCGCCGCTCGACCTGCTCGACCCGCACCTCGTCGTAGTCGATGAGCTCGGCCGCCCGATCGAGGGCGGCGGCGTACTGGCCGCCGTCGTAGGTGAGGCCGGTGGGGGTGGTGAAGGGCATCTCGTCGGCGGTGACCATGTTCCGCCGTCGCAGGTCCAGGGGGTCCAACCCCAGCGATCGGGCGGCATTCTCGATCGTGCGCTCGAGACCGTTGGTGGCCTCGGGCTGACCGGCGCCGCGGTAGGGACCCACAGGGTTGGTACTGGTGGCCACCGCCGTCCAGCCGTACTCGACCCGGGGAACCCGGTAGGGGCCGCAGGCCAGCTTGCGGCTCATGAACGGCATCAGCGGCCCGAAGTGAGGATAGGCCCCGCAGTCGGCCAGGTTGTGGACCCGTAGGCCGACGATCAGCCCGTCGTCGTCGAAGCCCATCTCGACGGTGTGGTCCTGGGCGCGGCCGTGGACCATCGACAGCAGGTTCTCTGTGCGGGTGGCCTCCCACACGACAGCCAGGGACAGGTGGCGGGCCACGGCGCCGAGCACGAGGATCTCGATCGGGGCCGAGTGCCGGCCCCCGAACCCGCCGCCGACGGCCGGCGACCTCACCCGGACCAGCTCCGGGTCGAGGCCCAGGATTCGCGCCAGCTCCTGGCGGATGGTGTGTACCCCCTGGCCCGTGGCCCAGACGTCGAGCCCGTTTCCGGCGGGGCGCACGATGGCCGCGCAGGGCTCCATGGGGGCCGACGCCAGGCGCTGGTTGGGATACGAGCCCCGCTCGACATGGGCCGCCAGGTCGAACAAGTCGTCGATGCGGCCCCGGTCGTACCTCATGACCACGTTGCCCTCCGGCCGGTCGAACAGGGGCGGAGCTTCGTCGTCGGTTGCCCGTCGAGCGTCGACCACTACAGCGTCGGTCGGCTCGATGTCGACCTCGACCAGCTCAGCGGCGTCGACCGCCACCGTGGCGGTGTCGGCCACCACCACCGCCACCAGCTCACCGACCATGCGGACCCGGTCGGCGGCCAGCGGCGGGCGGGCCACCTCGTCGGGGACGGCCTCGTAGTAGCTGAACGGCGCGAGCCCGAGGTCGGCTGCGGTCAGGACCGCCACCACTCCCGGCACTGCGGCCGCCTCCCCGGTGCGGATCGAGCGGATCCGCCCCGACGCCACGGGGCTGCGCACGTACACGGCGTGAGCGCAGTCGTCTCGCTGCAGGTCGCGCACGAAGCGGGTTGTCCCCCGCAAGAGACCCTCGTCCTCGAAACGTCCGACCTCCGCCCGCCGGGCGGGAGCACCATGAGTCATGGGCCCAAGGTAGGCGCGCCGACCGGCGAGCGCTGGAGACGTTGTCCACCCACGTGCCTCGTGGAATGGTTGGATGATGAGCGAACACCCGCTGAGCCTGTCGACCCGCATGATCGACTCGGGAGTGGCCGACACCCCGCCGAACCGGATCACTCACGAGCTCAGTGAGCTGGCCGACGGCGTGGCCGTCGTCGAGTCGTTCTCACACGTGATCGCCATCGACAGCGGCGACGGTCTCGTCCTGTTCGACACGAGCAGTGCCCCGACCGGCAAGGCCGTGGCGGCCTCCCTGCGCCGCTGGTCGGACGAGCCCGTGAACACGATCGTGTTCACCCATGGTCACCTCGACCATGTCGGTGGGTCGCGGGTGTTCGCAGCCGAGGCCGCCGAGCGGAGTCGGCCACGGCCCCGGGTGATCGGTCAGGCCCGCATACCGGCCCGATTCGAGCGCTACCAGGCCACCTCGGGCTACAACCAGACAATCAACCTCAGGCAGTTCGGCGGTGCTGCCGCGGCCGAGCGCCGGGACAAGCCGTTCCTTCCGCCGGGTACGTTGTGGCCCGACGTCGTCTACGAGGACGAGCTGCGCGAGCAGATCGGTGAGCTAGACGTTGAACTGCACCACTGCTTGGGCGAGACCGATGATCACACCTGGACCTGGTTGCCCGACCACGACATGATCTGCGCCGGTGACCAGTTCATCTGGAACTTCCCCAATTGCGGCAACCCGCAGAAGGTCCAGCGCTACCCCGTGGAGTGGGCCGAGTCGCTACGGGCCATGGCCGCCCTTGACGCCGAGCTGTTCGTACCGGCTCACGGCCTTCCCATCACGGGACGAGACCGCATCCGTCAGTGCCTGGAGATCGTTGCGACCACGCTGGAGACGTTGGTCAGCCAGGTCATCGAGGCGATGAACAGCGGCGCCGCGCTGGACGACATCGTGCAGTCCGTGTCGGTGCCGGCCGACACCCTGGCCCTGCCCTACCTACGTCCGCTGTACGACGAGCCCGAGTTCGTCATCCGCAACATATGGCGCCTCTACGGCGGCTGGTGGGACGGTAACCCAGCACGTCTCAAGCCTCCGAGCGATCACGCCATCGGCCTCGAGCTGGTAGCCCTGGCTGGCGGTACCGATCCGCTCATCGAGCGGGCGCTCGAGCTGTCGAGCACCGGTGAGCACCGCGTGGCCTGCCAGCTCATCGAGCTGGCCGTCGCCGCCGAGCCCGAGTCGCACGCGGTCCACGAGGCCCGCTCCGCCATCTACGGCGCGAGGCGGGGAGCCGAGAGCTCGCTGATGGCCAAGGGCATCTTCCTGTCGGCCAAGGCGGACTCCGATGCGGTCGTCACGGGCGAGGTTCCCAACACCAACATGGTCCTGAACCTCGGCGACTGAGCGGAAGCCGCTCGACGAGGCCGTGGCCAGAAGGGTCGGACGAGGTGTTGCGACGGGTAATCGGCGATGATGAGTGTTTCGTTCATCTTGGGGGTATGGCTTGTCGGCTCTGATGGGAACTCGGGTCGTGGACCTCACAACCCGGTGGGGAGATCTCGCCGGTCGGATCCTGGCTGAGCTCGGTGCCGAGGTGGTCAAGATCGAGGCGCCCGGTGGAGCGACTGCACGTCGCCTCGGTCCGTTCGTGGACGATCGGTGCGAGGGCGCCGAGTCGTCGCTGACATGGATGGCCGTGGGCCGAGGCAAGAAGTCGGTTGTCATCGACCGGGGCGACGCCAACGATCGAGCGGCACTGGCGGCGCTGGTCGCAGGTGCGGACGTGCTGATCGACAACGGCGATGCCGTCGACACCTGGGGACTCTCCCCGGACGTCCCTTCGGGGCTCATCTGGGCCTCGGTGACCCCCTACGGACTCGACGGCCCGAAGGCGCACTGGGCGGCCGACGAGCTCAGCATCGAGGCCGCCGGCGGCCTCTTGTCGTTGCAGGGCGATCCCGACAGGCCGCACGTCCCGGTCGGATATCAGCAGGCGTCCTGTCATGCAGGTGGCCAAGCAGCCGCCGACATCTGTATCGCACTGTACGAGCGCGACCGTAGCGGACATGGCCAATGCATCGACACGTCGGCCCAAGCGGCCGTCGTCCTGGCGACGATGCATGCGTCTCCGTGGGCGACCGTTTTCGGCGAGAACGTGCCAGGAACGTGCGACACGAGGGCAGAACCACGGGAGTTCTGGCCCGGGCTCCCCATCAAGCTGATGTGGCAGACGGCGGACGGTTGGGCCCAGATCAGCTTCCTGCTTCCCGAGATGGGTGAGCGTACGAGTCACGAGCTGATGGCTTGGGCCGAGCGTGAGGGCATGGTGCCCGACGACCAGGTCGGCCGCGATTGGCACCACTGGAAGAGCGAGCTCGCCGAGGGCACGACCTCTGTGGAGGAGGTGCGCCGGATGTTCGACACGATTGCAGACTTCGTTGCCACCCGGACGAAGCGAGAGATCTTCGACCATGGGCTAGCGACCCGTACTCTGTGTGCGCCGATCTACACCGCCCAGGACGTTCTCGACGATCGGCAGCTCGAGTTCCGGGAGTACTTCGAGGATGTTGAGGGGATCCGTCGGGCCGGTCGCTTCGCGAAGATGACCGCCACCCCGCTCGTCGGGCTTCCGGCTGCTCCCATCTTGGATGCAGACAGCGCGCTGCGCGACCGTCCCTGGTCACCTCGGCCTCCGACTCCATCGCCATCCGGGCCGGACCGACGAAGTGGTGTCTTCGACGGGCTGAAGGTCGCAGATTTCGCCTGGGTTGGTGTCGGGCCCTTGATCGCCCGGGCGCTGGCCGATCAAGGCGCCACAACGGTGCGCATCGAATCCGAGGCCAGGCCGGACATGCTGCGGCAAATCGGGCCGTTCGCCGAAGGCGTTCCCGGCCTGAACCGCTCCCAGTTCTTCGCCTTCGTCAACACTTCGAAGGTCGGCCTGGCCTGCGATCTCTCCAACGACGCCGGGCGGGATCTGGCCCGACGGATGATCGATTGGGCCGATGTCGTCATCGAGTCCTTCACCCCGGGCACGATGGCGAGGTTCGGCGTTGACTACGACAGCCTGAGCCGAGAGCACCCGGATCTGGTGATGCTCTCCACCTGTCTGCGCGGCCAGGACGGCCCCGAGCGACGCTACGGCGGGTTCGGCAGCCAGGGAGTGGCCGTGACCCCGCTCTTCACCGCGACCGGCTGGCCCGATCGTCCCCCGGCCGGGCCGTGGGGTGCCTACACCGACTTCTGCGCCCCCCGCTTCGGGATCTCCGCTCTGGCCGCCGCGCTGTTGCATCGGCGCAGGACGGGGGTCGGCCAGCACATCGATCTCTCGCAGGTCGAAGCGGCCATGCACTTCGCTGAGCCACTGCTGCTCGACCGCCAGGTCAACGACCGTGACACGGTACCCCAAGGCCACCTCCGGGCCCATGCCTGTCCTCATACCTTGTTGCCAACGGCAGGGCATGACCGCTTCGTCACCGTGGCCTGTGAGACACCGCAGCAGTGGCGGGACCTGGTCGCCACCGTTGCGCCTTTGCTCGACGAGTGGTCCGGCCCAGGCTGGGATGACGTTGCGGTCCGGGCGGAGCACAGGTGCGCGATCGAGGATGCGCTGCGCCGCTGGTCCCTCTCGCAGGAGCCGTTCGCCTTGGCTGAGCATCTCGCCACCAGCGGTGTTCCGTCGGCGGTAGTCCACTGGTCGACCGACCTACTCGACGACCCCCAGCTCCGACATCGCGGGTATTACTCCGTGCTCGACCACGGCGAGGTCGGTCCGGTCCTGTACGACGGAACGGGCTCGATCCTGTCGGAGACCCCCTCGATACAGCGATCGGCGGCGCCCTGTCTCGGCGAGCACACCGACCACGTCCTGCGGGACCTGCTGTGCTTGACCGACGCCGAGATCGCCCGCTATCGAGATGCCGGAGCGTTGCGCTGAGCTGGTGACCAACCCGGGGAAGGGGACCGTGGTGGTCGGAGCCACGAGGGCTACCGCTCGGCGGGGGTACCGGACGGGCTACCAGCGCTCAGCTCGGGCGGTCGCCAACAGCCAGTCACCGAAGAGGCTGCGACCAGCTTGGGGCCGACTGGAATGATCCCCCTCCCCGATTGTTGAGATCAGCGCGAGATGTGACTTTGTGCCGTACATCTTTCTCGTCGCTTGCCGAAGGATGGTGAATGATGTGGCGGCGTCCGCCTTGCCAGGAGTGTTGATGTGGCGGCGGACCCCGGGTTCGTCCTGGCGCGGCCAGTCGATGAACACCGGACAACGGCATGGGGCGCAGTCACTCCGTCTAGCAAGGGAGAACCATGAGAGATAGAGGGACTGCCCGGCTTGCCGGGTTTGCGATAGTGGCCGCCATCGCACTCGTCGCCGCAGCTTGCGGGGACGACGACACAACCGCGGGCGCCGATATCTGCGACGGAGACGTAACCATAGACACGATCGAGGCCTGGGCCCATGAAGGCTCGGAGGCCGATGCGTACGTTGCGATGGTGGACGACTTCAATGCGACGGTCGGTGCCGATATCGGCCTCACGGTGAATCTGACATTGGTACCCGAAGGCCAGTACACCGACCAGGTCAACGCCGCGGCCGCCGCCGGGGACTTGCCGGCGCTGTTGGACTTCGACGGCCCCAACCTGGCGAATCTGGCGTGGGCTGGAAACATCGTCTCGGTCGAGGACTGCATTCCGGACGACGTTCGCTCCAATCTGCTGCCGTCCATCGTCGAGGGCGGCAGCTACGAAGGGAGCCTCTACAGCGTCGGGAGCTTCGACTCCGGGCTCGGCCTCTGGGCCTACCGTTCGGCTCTCGAGGAAGTTGGGGCTCGTATCCCGACCGGAGCTGACGATGCGTGGTCAATCGATGAGTTCGAACAGATCCTGCGCGACCTGCAGGCAGCGGGATACGACCACCCCCTCGACATCAAGATCTGGTACGGCACCCAGGGTGAGTGGATGACCTATGGCTTCAGCCCGATCACTCAGTCGGCCGGCAGCGACCTGATCGATCGCGACACGCTGAAGGCCGAAGGGGTGTTGAACTCACAAGAGGTCGTCGATGCCCTCACCACGTTCCAGTCGTGGGCCACAGAAGGCCTGATCGACACCGAGGCGGTCGACGACTCCAACTTCCTGTCCGGAGAATCACCCCTTTCGTGGGTTGGCCACTGGGCGTACAACACCTACCTCGAGGGGGTCGGTGACGACCTCATCCTCGTTCCGCTACCCGACTTCGGACAGGGAACCAGGACTGGTATGGGCTCATGGGCCTGGGCGATCACATCCGTCGGGGCCGATGTCGACGCCGACGCCGCGTGGGCATTCATCGAGTTCGCCATCTCGGACGACTCGATCAAGAAGATCACCGACGTCAATGGTGCGGTCCCGGCCACGCAGACCGCCCTGGCCGACTCACCGAACTACGCCGAGGGCGGCCCGCTGGAGCTGTTCAAGGAGCAGCTCGAAGGCGCTCCCGATGTGGCCGTTCCGAGACCCATCACCCCCGGGTATCCAACGGTCACGTCGGAGTTCTGGACGGCCGTCGACAAGATCCTGCTCGGCGAGGACGTGCAGACCGCCTTGGACGCAGCAGCGAAGGCCATCGACGCCGATGTCGACGCCAACGACGGGTATCCGTCGGCAGCGTCATAGTCGGACGCGGGCTCTGGGGTGAACCAGACCGCATCCCACAGCCCGGCTGCCCGGTCCGATCGGCGGCGGGAGAGGCGTCGAGGACCGACCGGAGCGGGATCAGCGCCTGACCGGCAGTCGACGAGGAGAACGTCGAAACTGACGTCCGATGCCAGGCATGCCTGGCTCTTCCTGACACCTGGTGCCGCCCTGCTTCTGGCGTTCATCGTCGTGCCCTTCACGCTGGCGATCTGGTTCTCGTTGACCAACCAGAGGCTGATCTCGCCCCTCGCCACGAGGTTCGTTGGGCTCGACAACTACACTGAGCAGCTCACGAACGACCTGTTCTGGACCTCGCTCTGGAACAACCTCCGATTCGCCGGGTTCGTGGTACCGGTCCAAACCGGCTTCGCGCTCGCTTTGGCCGTCATGGTCAACCAGAACATCCGGGGACGGGTCGCGTTCCGGACGATCTTCTTCACCCCGGTCACCGTCGTCATCGCAGCCGCGGCAACGATCTGGGTGCTCCTGTTCAACATCAACGGGCTGGTCAACGGGCTCCTCGAGCTCGTCACCTTCGGCAACTTCGCGCCTGATTGGCTGAACTCCACGGCGTGGGCGATGACGGCGATCATCGTCGTGTCGATCTGGCAGGGCGTCGGCTTCCAGATGGTCATCCTGCTGGCCGCCCTTCAGGATGTGCCCGTCGAGCGCTACGAGGCCGCTGCCATCGACGGTGCCGGCACGTGGCAACAGTTCAGGCACGTGACCCTCCCCGGGATCAGGAACGCCCTGATCTTCGTGCTCACGGTCACGACGATCCTGGCCATGCGACTGTTCGACCAGCCAACACTGATGCCTCGATCTCCGGGAGGGCCACTCGACAGCACCCGAACGGTGATGGTGCACATGTTCGAGATCGGGTTCGGGCGCCAGGCGATCGGCCGAGGCTCGGCCGTCGCCGTCATCTTCTTCGTGATCGTGCTCGTCCTCACCGTGATCCAGAGGCTCTTCCTCCGTGAGGAGATCGCCACATGACCAGTTCCCGTTCCCAGTCGAGCCGACGTCAAAGCGCCGCCCCTGGGCAGAGCCTGGTGGGGCGCTGGCTCCTCTATGCAGTCTTGACCGCGCTGGCCGTCTTCTTCTTGTTTCCGCTCGTGTACATGCTGGCCTCGTCGGTCAAACCAGACGACCAGGTCCTCGCCAACAGCCAGTCAGCAGAAGCGTTCCTGCCGACGCCGTTCGTGGGGCTCGAGAACTACGGGGATGCCATCGACCGAGCCCAGCTCCCGAGAGTGTTCCTCAACTCGGTGGTCATCTCCTCCTTCATCGTCGGGCTCGGCCTCATCGTCAACAGCCTCTTCGGCTACGCCCTGTCTCGGTTGCGATTCACCGGGCGAAACATACTGCGAGCCGCGATCGTCGCCCTGATCATCATCCCGTTCGAGTCGCTCGCGGTGCCGCTGCTGTTCATGGGAGCCGAGGTCGGCTGGCTCGACACCTACCAGATCCAGATTCTCCCGTTCATCGCCAACCCGCTGTACATCTTCCTCTTCTACACTTTCTTTCTGAGCATCCCGGTATCGCTCGAGGAGGCGGCCAGGATCGACGGGGCTGGCCCGTTTCAGATCTTCACGAGAGTGGTGATGCCGTTGGCGAAGCCGGCCTACGCCACGGTCGCGATTCTCGGCTTCCTGTTCTCCTGGGGACAGTTCCTCTGGCCTTCAATGGTCACGAGAGGAGTCGACGTTCGTCCGCTTCCCGTGGGCATCGGCGTCTTCAAGACCACGCCACCGGTGTCGTGGGGCGACATCATGGCGTACACGGTGCTCATGACCCTGCCCTTGCTCGTCATCTTCGTGGTCTTCCAACGTCAGTTCGTTCAGGGTGTGGCGTCGTCGGGAGTCAAGGGATGACATGGGGCTGAGACTTCCCGATCGCTGGATCTGGGACTTCTGGGTTGCAGTGCGAGACGACGAGTACCACCTCTTCTACCTCCAGGCGCCTCGGGCGCTCGGCAACCCCGACCTCCGGCACCGAAGCGCTTCAGTCGGACACGCCGTCTCGACCGACCTCACCAACTGGACGGTGCTCCCCGACGCGCTCCATCCCGGCGAACGAGGCTCGTGGGACGACGTCGCGATCTGGACCGGGAGCATCATCGAGAACGAGTCTCGCTGGTTCATGTTCTACACCGGCACCTCGCACGTCGAGGAGGGCCGCATCCAGCGAGTCGGGCTGGCAACGTCTGACGACCTCATGTCGTGGGAACGGGAAGGCCACGAGCCGCTCATCGAGGCTGACGATCGCTGGTACGAACGACTCGGTTCATCGGAGTGGCCGGAAGAGGCGTGGCGTGACCCATGGGTTATCCGGCTCGACGACGGGTTCCACGCCTTCATCACGGCCCGAGCAAACGAGGGCCCTACCGATGGTCGAGGCGTCATCGGACATGCGGTCTCGAACAACCTCATCTCATGGCAGGTTGGGCCGCCGTTGAGCGAACCGGGCGATTTCGGCCACCTGGAAGTACCGCAGCTCGTCGATGTAGATGACGAGTTCGTGCTCGTGTTCTCTTGCCAAGCTGACCGTGTCTCGGAGCTGAGACAGGCTGCGCTCCCGATCGAGCCACGGGATGCCGTCTACGTTGTCCACGCTCCGGGACCTTCCGGACCGTTCGCGATCGACGCTGCCAAGGCGGGCCTTCCCGAGGGTCTGTACTCCGGCCGTCTCGTCGCTGCACGCGACGAGGACTGGGTCTGGCTCGCATTCGTCGATCACGACCAGAGTGGGACGTTCATCGGTGAGCTCAGCGAACCGGTGCCGTATCCGTGGACGCCGGTCTAACCGGACTGATTGACGTCATCTGTACGAACTGGGTGATCAGCGCAGAGACTGCCTCGGGCGCGTCTTCCTGGAGGAAGTGACCGACACCGGGAAGCGTCGTCACTGGCCCCTCTGGCCACAGGTCACGGAAGCAACCCACGCCGAAGTCGAGCGGCATTGCGCGGTCCTCCTCGCCGTGGACGTACATCGCCGGCTTGCTGCGAACCGCGGCCGTTGCTTCGGGAGTGCGGAGGCGCTTCAGGAAGTCGACGGTTTCGCGGTCGGCGATGCACTGCGGGAAGCGGAGCGCGGCGATGCACGCTTCGGGCGTGGGGAAGGGCGAGGCATAGGCACGCACCCAGGTTTCGTCGACATGGCCCGTGCGCTCGAAGCCGACCCGCTTCATGACCGAGAGCGCGGTCGAGCCAAGGTTCCGGATGGTCGGCTCGAAGGCCTCGGAGTTGACCCACTTGAACCAGGGGGAATCACGCACCGAGTTGTTGGGTGCTCGTCCACCAACGACGGCGTCCATGATGCACAGCCGCGCGACGCGATCGGGATGCCGATAAGCGATGCTGCCGCCAATCGGACCGCCCCAGTCCTGGATGACCAGGGTGATCCCGGTCAAGTCGAGCTCCAGGACCAGTCGCTCCAGATTGTCGCAATGCTCCTCGATCGTGTAACCGCGGTCGGGTGGAGTCTCGCTCTTGCCGAAGCCCATGTGGTCGGGAACGACAACGCGACCAAGCCTCGTCAGCCGGGGGATGATGTTGCGGTACAGGTACCCCCAGGTCGGCTCTCCGTGGACGCACAAGAAGGTCTCGTTCCGTCCCAACTCCGTGCTCTCGCTGGCTTCGTCGATGTAGTGCATTCGGAACCCATTACCTTCGAAGAAGCGGGGCCGGTACGGCCAGGTTCCATCAAAGGTCGCGTCGGGCTCGATCATCTCGGCCTCCGTCTCTGGATAGGGACGAGTCACGCTAATCGGGGGACCACCAGTGCATCCACACGATCGCGACGGCCATCGATCTCGCGTCGAGCGTGGCCGCTGGGGTTTGGATCAACCCACCGCGACCCGCTGGGGACCACCTCTCCGTGAGAACGCCCGGACCACCGCCCGCCGATGTTTGCTGATGCGCGCTAGAAGATACTCGGCCGGTTCGTCTTCGTTGGCTGACGGCGGGCCTGCTCGGGACTGCGGGCAACACAGGCAGACGCCATGGCCCACGCCCGGTTCCTGCCATCGCACGCGGAGGTAGATCGCTGACAGGCCGGGCGTGAGTGCGGCAGTGACGCTCGGCGACGCGCTCAGTCAGCAGGAGGGCCGGCA